>DASVST010000217.1:0-6294 GCA_036387965.1 Segetibacter sp.
ACAGATAATCAGCTCTCAGCGTTCTCAGTGGCTTCAATTATATTTGCACCTCTTTAAATTTTTGAGTTATGAAGGTGATGAAGTTTGGTGGTACAAGTGTAGGCAAGCCCGAAAGGATGTTTCAGGTTGCAAATCTTATAACACGTGATGAGAAGCCCGTTATTGTTGTTTTAAGTGCATTAAGCGGAACAACAAATGCACTGGTTGAGATCAGTAATTTTCTTGCTCAAAATGACAGGTTAGCTGCAAGGGAAAGGATAGACAAACTACAGCAACATTATTTTGATTTTTTGCAGGAGCTTTTGCATACACCTGAGACTCTTGAGAAAGGAAGAAAAGTTATTGAGGAGCATTTCGATTTTCTACATATCATCTTTAGAATATCGTATAGTGAAGCTTTGAATAAAGACATTCTTGCACAAGGCGAACTATTAAGCACAAGAATATTCAGTTTGTACCTGGAAGAAAAAGGAATTGATCACATGTTATTGCCTGCGCTCGATTTTATGCAGATAGATAGCTACGATGAACCTCAGATAGGAAGCATTAAAGTAAAGCTTAGTCAGCTATTAGATGCAAATGCTGGTAAAAAATTATTCATAACCCAAGGATATATCTGTCGAAATTGTAAGGGTGAAGTTGATAATTTGAAAAGGGGAGGAAGTGATTATAGTGCTTCACTGATCGCTGCAGCAATCAATGCAGATGTTTGCGAGATCTGGACAGATATCACAGGCATGCATAACAATGATCCCCGTGTGGTAGACAAAACCTTGCCCGTTGATCATCTAAGTTTTGATGAAGCAGCGGAGTTGGCTTACTTCGGCGCTAAAATTTTACATCCTGCCTCTATTTGGCCAGCTCAACAATACAACATTCCTGTTAAGTTGCTAAACACGATGGAGCCTGAAGCTAAAGGAACTATCATTTTGCGTGAAGCCGCAAGCATCGGTGTTAAAGCTGTTGCTGCTAAGGATGGCATTGTTGCCATTAAAATCAAAAGCAGCAGAATGTTACTTGCATATGGTTTTCTAAGAAAAATATTCGAAGTTTTTGAGAAGTACCGTACGCCGATCGATATGGTTACTACATCGGAAGTTGCAGTTTCTCTAACCATAGATAACAAAGAAAACCTCAACGAAATACTTCAGGAACTTGAGTTCTATGGTAACGTAGAAGTGGATGATAACCAGGCTATCGTTTCTATTGTTGGAAATGAGATAGCAGAAACTCCTGAAGTATTGAAGAGGTTATTTGATTCTATAACAAACATACCAGTCCGCATGATCAGCTATGGCGGTAGCAGGCATAATATATCACTATTAATACCTGCAGAACATAAAATTGAAACACTGCAGTTATTGAATAAGGGAGTGTTTGGTTTATAGGCTTTCGTCTACTTCAGCTTCTGCTATCAGTTCTGTAGGCTGTACAAGTGGAAGCGAAACAATAAAGACAGAGCCGTGATTTAATTTACTCTTAGCCGTTATAAATCCATTGTGTTCTTCTACAATTTTTTTGCAAATAGCTAAGCCTATGCCTGTACCGTCATATTCAGTTTTATGATGTAATCTTTTAAACATGCCAAAGATTTGCTCTGCATATTGCTGATCAAAACCAATACCGTTATCCTCGAATATTATTCTGCAATAACTGCTTTTATCTTTTCTATGTCCCTCCTCAGGATAAGCGATTTCTGACCGTATCTTAATAACAGGCGGTACATCTTTTTTACTGTACTTGATAGAATTGCTTATAAGGTTGTAAAACAAAGGCCTGATGAGCCCCGGATTAGCCGGAATCGACGGCAGGTCGTCAACAATAACTTCAGCATTTTTATCCGACATCACTCCATCCATTTCACCCAATACTTCTTTCACCAAAACATTCAAATCGCTATTAATGAAATACTTTTTCTCCATTGTTAGCTTGGAGAAAGTAAGAATATCCTGTATCAGGTTTTGCATGCGTTCGCAAGCCTTTTGTATCTTTCCTATATTCAGTTTTCCATCATCGTCTAATATCGGCTGATACTTAGTGGCAAGCCGGTCGCAGAAAATCCTGATCTTTCTTAATGGCTCCTGCAAATCATGAGAGGCCATGTATGCAAAATTGTCCAATTCCTTATTTGCAGACTCCAGCCTGTCAATGTTTTCAACCAAGGTTTCATTAAGTTGCCTGATTTTTTCTTCGGATATCTTCCTCTCATTAACCTCCATCTCCAGGCTTTTGTTCATCGCAACTAAATAACGTTCCTGTGCAATAAGCTGGTGAGTTTTCTTATATAGATCAACAAAAACAGAAACCTTAACCCGCACTAATTCGGGGTTGATTGGTTTATAAATATAATCTACAGCCCCTGTTTTATATCCTTTAAAAATGTTCTCCTCGCCATAATGGTTTGCAGTAATAAAGATGATAGGGATATGCCTTAGCTTCTCTCTCTCGTAGATCATAGCTGCAGTTTCAAAGCCATTAAGGTTAGGCATTTTTACATCCATAAGTATTAACGCAAAATCATACTCACTTAATAGAATCTTCAAAGCCTGCCTACCGGAATTCGCTCTTACAAATTGGTAGCCGTCTGGCTCCAAAATCGTTTCAAGCGACATAATATTATCCGCCCTATCATCAACTAACAATATTTTCGGCTGCATATTTACTATTTATAAAACCACACTCGCATAAGCGATAATAGCTGATCGATTTTTAAAGGTTTGGTAATATAGTCGGAAGCACCTGCTTTTATACATTTCTGCCTGTCGCCCTTCATTGCTTTTGCTGTAACAGCAATAATAGGTAGCGTGTTGTTTTTATGCTCTCTTCTTATTTTTTCAGTTGTCTCATAGCCATCCATCTCCGGCATCATAATATCCATCAATACCATATCAACTTTATCATTTTCGTTAAGGATGTTGATGGCTTCCTTTCCACTCTCGGCAGTTATCACATTAATGTTATAACGTTCAAACACTGTTGTTAAGGCGAAAAGGTTTCTTACATCATCATCCACAACAAGAATATTTTTACCAGTTAAAATATCTTCCTTCATCCTGATGTTCTCAATGATCTTTCTTTTTTCAGGAGCAAGATCTTTGTGATTGTGGTGAAGATGTAAAACCGTTTCTTCTAAAAGATGTTCAAGTGAATTAACACCTTTTAGTAATACTGAACTAGAAATCCTGCTTAACTGGTTAAGTTCCGTTTTATTAAAATCCTTCGCAGAGTAAACAATAACAGGTGTTAGCTTTTGTTTGCTTTCGCTCACCCTGCTAATTAAATCTTTACCTGCCATATCGGGCAATGTATAATCCAAAATAATACAGTCGTAGCTGTTACTTTTTAAAAGACGGATCGCCTTTTTACCTGTAGATGCAATACTTACATTGACTGAATCACCCTGCAAAATTTTCGCTATCTGCGAAGACTCGATCTCGTTATCTTCTATAACAAGAACACTCTTTACTTCTTTTTTATTGAATGTAACGATGTCTTCAAACAGCTCGTTAAGAGAATCATTCTCCAAAGGCTTAAGGTGAAAACTACGTGCTCCGCGCTTTAATGCTAACTGCCTGTTTTCTTCTCCCGAGATTAGATGAATTGGAATATGACGATAATTAAGATCATTTCTTAAAAGATCAAGAACCTTCCATCCGCTGGTATCAGGAAGTTTTACATCAAGCGTAATCGCCATTGGAGAGAAGCGGTTGATGAAGTCAAACACTTCAAGATAATTCGTTGCAATTACAGCTTTTAAAGCTTCTTTGTGTGCTTTTTCTACTATGATCTTTCCGAATCTCAGATCATCTTCAACAATCAATACAACTTTATCAGTAGGCTGAATATTTGAACGGTCATCTCCCGTATCATTAATCATTTCACTAACTACATCAAGAGATTCAACTCCTTCAGTAAGACGCAGTGAGTTTAAGAGATTGTCGATGTCTCCACTATCTGCACCAACCTGTAGCTGTTGAATGGCTTTAATACTCTCAGCAGTTTCCCCGCTTGCAAAGCCCGAAACATTTTCGACAGGAAGGAATAAAGTAAATGTACTTCCTTGTCCCATATTGCTTTCAAGTTCAATCGTTCCGCCCAATAATTCTGCTAAGCCGCGGCTGATAGAAAGACCCAAACCTGTACCACCGTACTTACGGCTGGTAGATCCTTCCGCCTGTTGAAAGGCTTCAAAGATTATAAGCTGCTTTTCCATGGGTATTCCAATACCTGTATCGGTGATTGAAAAAGCTACCACCTGTTTAGAATTGTCAAGGCTTGCAGTTCCTTGTCTCCAGGTTTTATTCGCCTCATACATTTTTAACCTTACCTCGCCTTTTTCTGTAAACTTAAACGCGTTTGATAAAAGGTTCTTTAGGATTTGATTTAAACGCTGTATATCCGTATCGATGAATTCAGGAAGATCTTTTTCCGTTTCAATATTAAACTTCAGGTGCCTTGCTTCTGATATGGGTTTAAATGTTGTTTCAACAAACGATGCAATCTCCGTGAATCGAACAGGAGAAATGTTGGCAGAGATAAATCCTGATTCGATCTTAGAAAGATCCAGGATGTCATTGATCAATTGGATAAGGTCATCACCACAAGAGTGAATTGTTTTTGCATATCGAATTTGCTTGTCGTTCAAATTACCTTCTGCATTTTCATACAGTTGCTGCGCAAGAATTAATAAGCTATTAAGTGGCGTACGTAACTCATGCGACATGTTTGCAAGAAACTCGGACTTATACTTAGATGTAAGTGTAAGCTGTTCAGCTTTTTCTTCAAGTGATCTTCTTGCTTCTTCCACCTCTTTGTTCTTCGCCTCCACCTCATTCTTTTGTTTTACAAGTAGAAGTGCTTTGTCCTGCAACTCATCGTTCGTTCTTCTTAATTCCTCCTGCTGTATTTTCAACTCACCTGCAAGTGATTGAGACTGTGCAAGTAGTTCTTCCGTTCTTGTATTGGTTTCGATCGTGTTCAATACGATACCGATACTTTCCGTCAATTGCTCAAGGAAGTCTAAGTGAGTTTTACTGAACTCATCGAACGAAGCAAGCTCGATTACAGCCTTTACTTCAGTTTCGAACAACACCGGAAGAACAATTAAGTTTAATGGTTTCGATTCTCCCAAACCAGAATTTATTTTTACATAATTACCTGGAACACTTGTAAGTAATATTCTCTCTTTACCCGCAGCACACTGCCCCACCAGTCCTTCGCCAATGGCAAATTCTTTAGGTATTTCTTTCTTCTCCTTGTACGCATAAGAGGAGAATAATTTAAGTTTTACATTTTGAGATTGTTCATCTTGCTCTAGAATATAGAACACACCATGCTGTGCGTTTACCACCTGTGCAAGCTCCGATAAAATTCGATTCGTTACCGTTTTCAAATCTTTCTGCCCTTGAAGCATTTGGGTAAACTTCGCAAGGTTAGATTTCAACCAATCCTGCTCGTGGTTTCTTAGCGTTGTTTCTTTAAGGTTCGCAATCATCTGGTTGATGGTATCTTTCAATGCTTCCACCTCACCTTTAGCTGCCACGTTGATTGATCGTGTTAAGTCACCCTTCGTTACCGCCGATGCAACCTCGGAGATTGAACGCACCTGCGTTGTCAAGTTCTCCGCAAGTTGGTTTACGTTTTCTGTAAGATTTTTCCATGTACCTGATGCACCTGGTACTGATGCCTGTCCACCAAGTTTTCCATCCACACCCACCTCACGGGCAACCGTTGTTACCTGGTCGGCGAAGATGGCAAGTGTATCGATCATCTCGTTGATCGTATCCGTCAATTGAGATACCTCACCGAATGCGTTGATTGTAAGTTTTTGTTTCAGGTTTCCTTTCGCTACTGATGTTACCACCTTTGCAATACCGCGCACCTGACCAGTTAAGTTAGATGCCATGAAGTTCACCGAGTCCGTCAAATCCTTCCATGTACCCGCAACTCCCGGTACCGATGCCTGTCCTCCAAGTTTACCTTCTGTACCTACCTCACGGGCAACCCTCGTTACCTCCGATGCGAAGGCACGAAGCTGATCCACCATCGTGTTGATAGTATTCTTTAAGTCTAATATCTCACCCTTAACGTCGATCGCAACCGTTTTTGAAAGGTCACCACCCGCAACCGCTTTTGTTACCTCGGCGATGTTACGAACCTGCGCTGTAAGGTTACCTGTCATGGAGTTTACCGAGTCAGTCAAATCCTTCCATGTACCCGCAACTCCCGGTACCGATGCCTGTCCTCCAAGTTTACCTTCTGTACCTACCTCACGGGCAACCCTCGTTACCTCCG
>DASVST010000218.1:0-3938 GCA_036387965.1 Segetibacter sp.
AACGCATCATGCAGGTCAAGTAGATCATTGGGTTTTATATTCTTGCCTTTAACAGCAAGGTCAATATCCGAGCCTGGTTTATAAGTTCCTTTAGCACGTGAGCCAAAAACAAAAGCCTCCTGAACTTGCTTTGATTGCCCGAGCTGCTTCAAAATCTTACCTAGTTGTTCTAATTTTAATCCTAAATACATAGTTGTTGTTTATCCAGGCATCAGTCGTTTGCTTGTTCTTCTTCGAGCCGGATGAGGAGTCTATCGAACAGTTTGAAGTAGTCTTCCTTTACAGCAGTAGCTATTTCATTGGCCGTCTCTTCATCATAGGTGTGGGACGTTAAAGTGCGACTTTTTATCATTCTCATCCATGCTTCACCATCTTCGATAATACCTAACTGAAAGGCAAGCTTTATGGCATCTCTTGAACCGAGAATTCCCTCATTGCCTTTGTGCTCAAGAAAATCTTTAAGCGTCTTCCAGGCTAATTCGTATGTATACTCAAACCGTTGAATTAAACCTTCTTTTTCAAGAGATGAGTAATGCTCAATTTCAACGGCTTCTCTCAGTTGGATAAAAGCCTTTTTGAAGTTGTTGAAACGCCGTTGCCATCGAATATCCATAACTCAAAAATATTCTTTTAAGTTGGTGATAGATTATTTAAGACAACTATAAACTTTTCAACACATTATCTATTCTTTCCTTCAACGAATCATAATCTGTAAATCCTCTTGCCAGCAAATAAAACTTCGAGTCATTAGCTTGTAACAAAACCGCTGGGTAACCTGTTACCTGTAGTTGCTTAACAAGTGAAAACTCATAGTAAGCCTTCTCTTTATACTCTTCACTCTTTAGTCGTTCATAAAATATTTCAGGTTGAATACTATACTTCTCAAGAAGATGACGGTAGGCTTCATCATCTGTAAGATCACGACCTTCGTAGTTAAGGGAATACTGTAAGTCTCCTGCAAACTCAACCGCACGTTCAGGATAAAACTCTTTAAAAATAGAAAGTGCAATTGCAGGCTTTTCTGAGTTTGGATACCAGTCACTGTCTTCGTAATTGAAAACATGCCAAAGAAAATCCTCTCCAAATTTTATTCCTGTATGTTCTTCAACTGTTTTGTAAGCCTTTTGTATATAAGGAGCAATGGTATCGAAGTGCGTTGGCTTTTCTGGAAGAATCATTCCTCCAGAAAGAACATCCACATCAACTTCATTTTTGTAATCTTCTGCAATCTTTTTTATAACAGGGCTAAAGCCATAACACCATCCGCAATAAGCATCATAACAATAAACAAGTAAAGGTTTCATCCCGCAAAGGTAAAGATGAAACTATAGGAGTAAGTAGAAGAATTAAATAGATATTAATATAAATTCAAAATCTTGGGCAGAGTGTTTTATCTAACGATGTTGAATTTATTTTTAAAAACCCTTTATATACAAGGGTTAATTCAAAGCCACCCCGCCAATTAGATGCAACGTGTAATTTTGATGTATTAACGTCGTAGCTGAGTGCCAAGCTTACATTTTTTCTGTCAAGCTTTACCATGGGAATAATCGCATCGCCCACTCTTATGAACGAACCAAAATATAATGTTACCTGGTCTTTATCATCGTAGTATTCAACGATATCCATTCCGTACATTAAGCCACCAAGAAATTGCCTGTTCTTGCCCTGCCTTATATAATCAGCAAATGCTACTATTCTTCCATAATCAGAAACAGTCAGGTTTAACCCGGCATTTACCGTATACCGCTCATCGAGATATACCTCATCATTGGTGCTGTTGAAGGCTACTTTAGGTTTATTAAAATGATAGTAAGCTCCGCCAACATAAAACTTCGCAAATGTTCCAATGGTGCTTGTATAGCTCATCCCTGTAGATGCATCCCAATAATTATAACCATTCGATTCAACTTTCTGAGAAGTGGCATTAGATGAACTATAACTGCCATTTCTAAATTGGTCTGCAAGCTTCATCAAGGTGGGATCAAATTGACTAGTTGCAATACCTCCCATAAATGCAAGGGATAAATAAGAATCTTTATCGCCGCTTAATGATTTGTGATAATTGATCGCGGGTTGTAATTGTGTACGTTTCAATTTTACATCGCCTGCTATGTCGCTTGTCATTTGAACACCTAATGTTACAAAGTCGTTGGCATTGCCTATGGGAATTTTGTTTTCGATACTTAATGCCGTTGTTTTAAATGGAACAGTAACGCTGCCCCACTGACTGCGATGTGCACCACTTATTCTAATATCTCCTGAGAAAATTCCTGCAAGTGCGGGATTACGTAATAAAGGCTTTTCGTAAAATTGAGAAAATGTAAAATCCTGGGCACCTACTTGTGTGCTTACGATTAATAAAATAAATAGTAGAGATCTTTTCATTTCACTATTTGATTATTGCCACATTTCCTTTGTATGAATAAGGAACGCCATTTTCACACAAAACATTGCATATGTAAACGAAAACATCTGGCGGTGCCTTTTGACCTCTTATAGTTCCGTCCCATCCTTTAGAAACATCATTTACCTGGAAGTTTTCTTTCTGGAAAATTAACTCTCCCCACCTCGTAAATATCATAAAGCTCTTTACCACTTTGATACCTGAACCCATTACATAAAACAGGTCGTTTACTCCATCAGCATCTGGTGAAAAGGCATTAGGTATAAACACCTGTGCATCTTTACAGAATGTTTTAATGCATATAGTATCAGAAGTAACACATCCGTATTGGTTTGTTACAGTGGATGTAAAGCATTCGTCTCTTCTAATTGTAGCAACAGGCTCGGGACAATTGCTGCAATTAAGTTGTGCAGCAGAACTCCATTTATATTGTGTGGCTATACCATTTGTTAAGCGGGAACCAAGCACTATTGAAGAACCTCCAATAACAATTGTATCAGCGCCAAGATGTACCTGTGTAGGGGCTCCTACAACTATTTGAACATTAGCTGTATCGCTGAAGCAATTAGATGCGTCGTGGCCGATAACGGTATAGGTGGTTGTTACCGAAGGTTTAGCAAAGGGGTTGGCGACGTCAGTCTTGCTTAAGCCTTCTGCCGGGAACCAAGTACAAGTTGTAGCGCCACTTGAAAAGATTTGTGTTTGCTCACCCACACACAATGTATCAACACCCGATATGCGCATGTTAAAAGATTGAATAACATTCACCACAACTGTATCTCTTGATGTACAACCGTATTGGTTTGCGCCTGATACATAATATTTAGTTGTAGTGAGAGGAGAAACAGTTGTTTGCGTGCAATTAGAGCAAATTGTTTGCTGATCGTTACTCCACGTTACAGAAGTTGCATTTGAAGCTCGTAGTACGATCTGCTGCCCTCTGCAAATTTGTAGTTGTTTGTTTGCTACTAATTGAGGAGCCGGATGAACAGTAATGGCAGTTGACGTGGTATCGTAACAACCATTGATAGTTCGTGTGATAAGGCTAATGTTATATGTACCTGCGTTTGTATAAACCGCAGTTACACTTTTGCCTTGTTGTGTCTGTCCATTACCCATATTCCATGAGTAGGTACTTACACTATCTGCTGATTGAACATTTGTAGTAAACTGATGAGGTGTAGATACGCAGCCATTGCTATTAGTTTGGATTGTAACGGAAGGTCTGTTATAAACTACAACATTTACAGGTTTTGTAATTGTGTCTTTACATCCTAATGGACTTGTAATGATCAACCTTACCTGGTAGATACCTGCATTGTTGTATTGATGCTGTACATTCTTGCCTGTTCCAACAGCTCCATCGCCGAAAGACCATTGCCATTGCTGAACTCCGAAGAAAGATCGGCTTGTATCACTAAAACCAACATTACTGTTACCACAATTGTTCGTTGTGTTCCAGGTAAATCCGGGTTGCAATTTTTCTGCACGAATACTGTCAATGCCTTTAATGGGTTTACGACATCCTTCC
>DASVST010000219.1:0-5857 GCA_036387965.1 Segetibacter sp.
ATATTATAAAAAATACTACCACCTTAAGTGATGGCTATCGTACCGTTTTTACTATGTATGCCGTAGACGGTTACTCTCACAAAGAAATCGCAAAGGAGCTTGGAATTACTGAAAGTACAAGTAAGTCCCAATTTTCCAGAGCTAAGGCTTTACTCAGAAATATGCTAACTTCTAAAGCGTTGAAAAAATACGCCGTGTAATCACCACAGTTATTAAACGTCAAAGCCTCCGGTTCGGAGGCTTTGACGTTTATATCAAATATTTGTAGGGATTATTCAACTTCCATTTCCGGCTCAAAATACTTGGAAAGCGAATGATGCCCTGGTAAGTTTATTTCGAAATTAGTATGTTCCCACTCCTCGCCATGTAAAAAAAGCTGAAGCTGATAGTTGCCTGCCTTAAGATGCTTTGTTCTTAATTGCACCGAAGGAGCTCTGAAGTGCCCTTTTCGATGGGTGATCTTATCCTCTCCGGTAATTACAAATTCAAAAGATTCCTGCTGTAACCCAAAAGGTAGTATATCAACACAAAGAAAATCATTCATAAGGTCAGTCACAGCAACTTGGGTGGTAGAGGTGATCATGTTGTATAGTTTTAAGTTAATGGGTTGTGAACAAAAAAATAACGAGCGAAACACAATAATATTCTCTAAAGTATAAATATTGGCAGTCAATCAGAGGATAGAGAGGACTTTAAGTCTTTTAAGGCTATTTCTAAACCCTATTTCAACTATCGGAGCAACAATCGAAATGCCTGTCCTAGTCATTGGTCAATCAATTTTCACCGCAAAAGCCAAAATTGGACAAGTAAGATAATTAAATATTTGAACCCGTCAAACATAATTTTCTGAAAATCAATGTGCTAACTTAAAAATAGATTAAAAACTTAATACGTCAATGGCGGGATTATGTCCATTTCTCTTAACAATCTTTCTTTGAAAACGACCCTTTAATGTGGTTGTACATCGTTAATTTTGCGGGCTTATGAAGAACATCAGGAATTTCTGCATTATTGCTCACATTGATCACGGAAAAAGTACTTTGGCTGACAGGCTCCTCGAATTTACAAAAACAGTAAGTGACAGAGACATGCAGGCACAAGTGCTTGATGATATGGATCTTGAAAGAGAGAAAGGAATTACAATTAAGAGCCATGCAATTCAGATAAGCTATCCTCATAACGGTGAAACATACATTCTCAATCTTATTGATACTCCTGGGCACGTGGATTTTAGTTATGAAGTTAGCCGTGCCTTAGCTGCATGCGAAGGAGCTTTATTATTAGTAGATGCATCGCAGGGAATACAAGCTCAGACCATTTCAAACCTGTACTTAGCCATAGATAATAACCTGGAGATCATCCCGGTTATTAATAAGATAGATATGGAAGGTGCTATGATCGAAGAAACTAAAGACCAGATAATTGACTTGATAGGATGTAAGCCCGAAGAAATTTTATTAGCCAGCGGTAAAAGCGGAATTGGGATCGAAGAAATTCTGGCTGCAATAATACAACGTATTCCGGCACCTTCAGGAAATCCGGATGCGCCTTTACAAGCGCTAATCTTTGATAGTGTTTTCAATAGTTTTCGTGGAATAATTATATACTACCGGATTGTAAACGGTAAATTGAAGAAAGGAGATAAGATTCAATTTGCAAGCAACCGGCAGGATTATCTTGCAGACGAAGTCGGCATCTTGAAACTCACCATGACTCCACGTGATGAAGTAAAAACAGGCGATGTAGGTTATATAATTACGGGAATTAAGAACGCCAAAGAAGTAAAAGTGGGAGATACGATTACGTTGGCTAACAATCCCGCCGAAATGATTAAAGGATTTGTTGAGGTAAAGCCAATGGTATTTGCTGGCATTTATCCTGTTAATACAGATGAGTTTGAAGAACTTCGGGATTGTATGGATAAGCTTCAGCTTAACGATGCGTCGCTAACTTTCGAATTAGAAACGTCACAAGCTTTAGGTTTTGGATTTCGTTGTGGATTCCTTGGAATGCTTCACATGGAGATCATCCAGGAAAGGTTAGAGCGTGAATTTAATCAAACGGTTATTACTACCGTTCCGAACGTAAGCTTCATCGCATATACTTCTAAAGGAGAAAAACTGATCGTCAACAATCCTTCGGAGATGCCTGAGCCGACAAAGTTGGATATGATTGAAGAGCCATTTATTCGGGCTCACATTGTTACCATGTCAGATTACATCGGCAACATTATGACGTTATGTTTAGGAAAGCGCGGAATACTAATCAACCAAAGCTATCTTACTGCAACACGTGTCGAACTCATATTTGAAATCCCTTTAACCGAAATAGTTTTTGACTTTTATGATAAGCTGAAAAGCCAGACCAGGGGATATGCTTCATTCGATTATCACCCAATCGGCTATCGCGAAAGTGATATCATTAAGATGGATATTCTATTGAACGGTGATAAAGTGGATGCTTTAGGTTCCTTAATTCACAGGGGAAGAGCCCAGGATTTTGGTAGAAAGCTTTGCGAGAAATTGAAAGAGCTTGTGCCTCGCCAGCAGTTCCAGATTGTTATCCAAGCTGCAATAGGAGCAAAAATAATAGCTCGTGAAAACATTAGCGCAATACGAAAAGATGTTACTGCGAAATGTTATGGTGGTGATATAAGTCGTAAACGTAAACTATTGGAAAAGCAAAAAGAAGGTAAAAAGCGAATGAGACAAATAGGAAATGTTGAAGTGCCACAGGAGGCATTTCTTGCAGTATTGAAATTAGATTAAGAAATTTTTTTTTATTTGAGCTTCTGTTTTTCATAGCAACACCGTTGCGTCGCACACTTGTACTTTTTGTAGTTATCCGACCTTGTACATTATTGCTTAAACATGCTTCTGAAAATATTTAGAAAAGAATTTTGGAAAGGTCAACGGTTAATACTGTTGGCTTTTTTGGTTGTGCATGTTATAGCATCTTATTATTACATCAGTTATCAAAACATCACATTCGACGAGCCTCAATATATCGAATATGCAAAGCATTGGCTTAAAGGAAAGCCTGAAAGAGTAGAACGTTTAGATGATAGCAAGTCACCTGTTGTTGCAATTTGTTGGATACCAAGAATAACAAGGCAAATAATCAATCCCAATTACAAGCTGACTGATTATGGTCGAAAGGACCAAAAAGAAGGACGTTATATGATGATCTTTTTTTCTTTTCTCACTGCTGTATATGTCTATTGGTGGTGTAAAGATTTATATGGTGAGGAAGGTTGGATTTTACCATTGTTACTCCTTTTGTTTGAACCGCTATATCTTGCTTATACTACATTAATTACAACCGATCTTGCATGTGGAGCTTTTCTCCTGGCACTGCTATATCACTACAGGAAGTATGTAGTTTTGCGATCTCGTAAAGATTTTTATCTGTCCGTATTATTTGCGACGTTGGCAGCAGTAACTAAGCAAAATATGTTGTTTGCACTTTTTCTGTTGCCATGTCTCTCACTCATATTTTATTTTCTGCAGAAGGAAAATCGAAGTTGGTTTACTAAGAAAGGTGTGCGTGATTTAGTCTTGTTTATTGCACTTCTTTTAGTAGGCATAAACATTATTTACTATTTCCACAGATCGTTTGTTCCTTTTGGCGAATACGTTTTTGAAAGCCATACACTTCAAAATTTACAGCAAACCTTTTCTTTTTTAAGCTGGATGCCTGTACCGTTGCCGCACGCATATGTGCAATCCGTTGACATGATAAAAGCACACTCAGAAATAGGAGCTGGCACACCTGAGAGTACACTAAACGGAGTTTACCTTTTTGGGGAACTCAGATTGAAAGGCGGCTTCTGGTACTACTATATTGTTCTGTGGTTTTTCAAAATGCCCATCGGTTATATTCTTCTATTTTTTGCTTCCGTTCCTCTATTCATCAAGAATTTTAATATTGCGACATTCGCCAAAGAATACATGTTCCTCATTATACCTGCTTTGTACTATTTAGTAATACTGAGTTGCTTCAATCAGTTTCAGATTGGTATAAGGCACTTGTTACTTATTTATCCTCTTATGTTTGTGGGGTTAGGATATTTATTTCATAAACTCCTCCTGGTGAAAAAACAACTCAAAATATTGGCAGCAGTTGCAATCGTTTACAGCCTTATCTCTATGTCTTTTTATTATCCCTTTATCATTCCTTATACAAATGAATTAATAACAGATAAGAAGATGGTGTTTACAAAATTTGTAGACTCAAGCATTGATTATGGACAGGCAGATTCGAGCATAACAGATTTTATAGCTGTTAATCGCGGATATAAAATCAAATCACCTGTACCTGATACAGGTAAGTATGCAATTGTGATGTCTCAGGTCGTAAACACTTATTTGAGAAAAGAAAACCCATACAACTGGTATCAAAAGTTGAAACCAAAAGGCTTGTACAGGTATGTAGTATTATTATACGATGTTAAGCAAGAAGATCTTATTAATGCAGGATTTGCAACGCGTAAAAGGTAACGGTTTAATGTTCCTCCTGCTCGTCAGGCTGTTCTTTCTTTTTTACAGTTTTCTTTGGCAGATCTTTTTTTGGTACAGCCGTCTTTGGTGCAGCGGCCTTCACCGGCGGCTTCGATTTCTCCATGTTCTTTTCAGAAATAAGCCAGAGCTTTTCTTCATTGGCTTTACCGTCAGTATCTTTTAACGGATCTGGCATCGGTGCTTCTCCATCCTTCAACTTAAAGTCGAATACCTTATCAACATGTACCCAGCGTCCATCTGCCCATTTAAAGCCTTCATAATCTCCATCAGGAACCATGGTGAATGGCTTGTCGGGTTGGTTGTCTTCGCTTATTAAATGATCAAAGATGATCATATCCATTTCCTGGTCATAATTCATTCGTGCCCTGCCGACTTTCTTGTATTCAATGTTGAAACGTGTAAACAGTTTTGCAGGTTTTAAGCTATCAGCTTTTATGCTGAAGTATGGGCCGCCAAAAACAGGACGACCTGCATCATCAAACGATAATACTTCTATCCATTTTTTGGTACTACGCATATTGTTATCATCATAGCCTAGAAGAGTGTAGTAAGGTTTGTTATTATGAGTCTTCATGATGATACCATAATAAATAGAGCCTACCCAGTTTTGAGGCGTACGTACAGAATCTTGTGGAGCGGCTGTAAAATCAGACATGTCTATCAGCGGGTATAATTTCAGGGAGCCATCTTCAGTTCTCATTTGGATTGCGCCACGTTGGCGATAGCTATTTTCATCACGTGTAAACTGCCACGAAAAAATTCGAAAGGCACTATCAGGAGCATATATTCTTGAAACGGTTTCAAGAGAATCAAAAGGGTAATAGAATGAATGAGGAGTTCTTAATGTACGAACCAGGTTACGAATAAATGAGCTATCGGCTTCAAACCTTTTGCTGGCACTCATATCCCTGATCATACTACCTGCATACACTTTCAACGTGTCTTCAGATCGCTTAAGCTTTGTAAAATTTGCTTTGGTAAGCGGTTGTGCAAAAGAGCACAAGCAAGTAAATAATACAGCAATAAATAAACTTATCCGCATAACTCTGCTTTAGTCTACGAATGTAAACTTACCCGCTGAGAAAAAATTGTGAATGTGAGATTATAATGTGCTTTTTATGATTTCGTTAAAGCCTGAAAATGAGCAGCTACAGACTGTAAATCATTAAAACGCATATCAATTAAAGGGTGAGGAAATTCTACTTCAGGATTTGTAGTCGCAACATAAATCGTATACATTCCTGCATTTCTGCCAAACTGCATATCGCTGAGTTTGTTACCGATGATGATGCTTTTCGTAAAATCTATATTTGGAAAGTCTTTTTTTGCCTGGTGAG
>DASVST010000220.1:0-3932 GCA_036387965.1 Segetibacter sp.
GTAAATATTTAAATTTGTATCCTAATTTTCATAATGCGATATTTCTACTTTCTTCTTTTTTCTTTTCTTTCCCTTCAGTCATTTGGCCAGTTCTCATCTTTTATGGAGTGTGGAGTAGATTGCAGTAAGCGAAGCGTTTCCGGCAGCACATCTGCAAATTATTTTCAGAATAACCTGATGAACAAGTATGATATTAAATACCTGAAACTCGACATCAGTGTTGAGCCCGCGAGTAAATTTATTTCCGGCTCCTGCGTTTACAGGGTTATAACGAAGCAACCACTTGACACATTTGCAATAGAGTTCAAACAGGCTATGACTTTAGATTCAGTCATAGCAAACAACACGAAGCGAAACTTCACACGTAGTGCAGATCATATCTATATTGCTTTTTCACCTTTTGTTGCAACGGGCTCTCCACTTGAAGTAAAGTTCTATTATAGTGGTACACCTCAAAACGGAATCTCTTCCGGAACTGATGCAAACATTGGCTTAAATTATTCAGGCAACGTTTCTGAATCTTTCCAGGCAAGAGAATGGTTTCCTGCAAAGCAGCTGTTGAACGACAAGATAGATTCAGCTGATATTTGGCTTACTACAACTGCTCCAAACATAGCGGCATCAAATGGGTTGCTCAAAATGGTGGTTGACTTGCCTAACAATAAAAAACAATATCAATGGCATACAAATTATCCTATGAATTACTACATGCCCTTCTTCGGCGTTGGTAATTATATGGATTACCGCAATTATGCAAAGCCGCTTTCTATTACACCTGATTCAGTTTTAATTCAGCATCTCCTGGTGAATAACCAAACCTATTTTAATAGTCAAAAAGTTAATCTTGATAAGACACCTCCATATCTGGAAAAGATGAGTGAGTTGTTTGGAATTTATCCTTTTTATAAAGAAAAGTATGGTCATGCGCAGGTAAGAATTGGCGGTGGGATGGAGCACCAGACTATGAGTACCATGCATGACTTCAGTCAAGAACTTATTCCACACGAATTAGCGCATCAATGGTTTGGTGATAATGTTACTTGTGCAACGTGGAATGATATATGGCTTAACGAAGGTTTTGCAAGCTATTCCCAATACCTGATGCGTGAAAAGTTACCTGCCTTATTTAGTAACAACTCTGCCTCGCATATGACCGAGGTGCATGCCAACGTATTAACATTACCCGGTGGTAGTGTGTATGTTCCTTTACAGGATTCGTATAATGAAGGAAGAATATTTAATTCAAAATTGTCATACAACAAAGGCTCCGCTGCTATTCATAACCTACGATTTGAAATGCAGAATGATACTTTTTTCTTCAATACGTTTAAAACATTCCAGCAAAAGTTCAAAGATTCATTTGCAACCACTAACGATTTTAAACAGGTTGCAGAACAGGTAAGTGGAAAAAACTTATCTACATTTTTTAATCAATGGATATACGGTGAAGGTTACCCTACTTATAGTGTAACGTATGGTAAACCACATCCAGATTCGTTAGTGTTTACGATTGATCAAACAACATCAATGCCTTCTGTTACTTCTTTTTTCAGCGGGTTATTAGAACTAAAAATTACATCAGCGCAGGGTGATACTATCATTAAAGTAAACCACACTTTAAACAACCAGCAGTTCAGGATCAGGTATACAAAATCACCTTCAGGAATTGAAGTGGATCCTAATAACTGGATAATTAATAAAGTTGGCTCAGTGGTTACAGGTATAAATATTGTAACTCCTGCACAGGCTGGTGTAAAAGTGTATCCAAACCCGGCAACTAATTTACTCAACATAACTTTCTCAGGTTCAACCTTTCAATCATTACAGGTATTAGATCTGCAGGGGCGATTATTAAAATCATCTGCAATACCTGCGGGAACAACAATGTACAGGCAACCGATCAACTTTCCACCCGGTGCGTATATTATCCGGTTATTGGGTAAGAAAGAAAGCGTGATACAGAAGATACTTATTCAGTAAGGTGTAAAAAGCATGAACAAATACTACCCCTTCAAAGTTTGGGTAACTGCTCTAATGCTAACTGCGATAAGTATGGTAGCTATCGTTTCGTACAGAGAGAAATGGGATTGGAGTAATGAATTAATTCTACTGTTAATCTATTTCTTTGGCATGGGAGTAGTCATATCTATTCCTACGTTCCTTATATTTTTTGTTGTATATAAAAGGATGAAAGAAAAAACAATGACTCAAAAACTTCTTTTATCATCCATAGCAATTGCAGGCATCACCCTAAGTTTGTTCCTGATTATGGGAAAGGATATTTTTCTATTCAACAATGCAGGGATTGCCCTTCCGGTTACGTTTGCGTTTAGCATAACAACTGCAATCTTTGTGTTTAAATAAAACCTAAGTAGCACTAAGGAATAACCTTATTCTTAATACTTTTTTGCGCTGCAACCAATTATTCGGCTGGCGAAGTCACGACATTATTGCTGCAAAATTCCAGAAGGTTACCATGAGGTTTTATTGAGCTTCAAAAGTGAGAAAAGGTAATGAGTGTTTAGCACTCGTTATAAGAATCTCTTTTCGGTAGAGCAATCATGCGTCGCAAATTATGAGTTAGACGCTTTTAAGAAATCTCGTACTACTTTAATACTACTTTAGAAACGTTCACTTAGGTTATCTTCAATTCATGCATCATATGTTCCAAAAACCTGCGACTAAGTCACTATTTTTATTGATACTTGGTTGTTATTTAAGTGCAACTTCGTATGCCCAGCAAACCAAGCTAGTCCTCCCTATCGGGCACTCAGATCGACTATCCAGTGCTGTATTCTCCCCCGACAACAAGAGGGTTGTTACTACTTCCTTCGAGGATAAACCAAAGTTATGGGACGCTCAAACGGGATTTCTTTTAGCGGATCTAACAGGTCATACAGCGCCCATTGAGTCTTCCTGCTTTTCTCCGGATGGAAAGAAAATTGTTACAGCTTCTAATGATAGCAGTGCGATAATTTGGGACGCTACAACCGGCTTGTTACTCTTTGCCCTGAAAGAGCATAAAGACAAAGTAACAAAAGCTTTATTCTCGCCAGACGGAACAAAAATCCTTACGGTGTCAGATGATAAAACCGTTAAGCTTTGGGATGTGGTTTCGGGAAAGAAGGTGCGAGAAGTGGTTAAATCCACAGAAGAAATCCAAGCAGCAGCATTTTCGCATGATGGAAAAAAAATAATAACGACAAAAGATGGATATCCCAGAATCTTTGATACCGACTCAGGGGTGATGCAGGCAGAATTTAAAGAACATTGGACGGGAATTAGCTCAGCTTCATTCTCCCCAGACGATAAGAAGATTTTGATCTCTTCTTATACTTACGCAGAAATATGGGACGCCGAAAGCGGCGCTATACTAACACACTTCGGAGAACATACACGAGAAATCTATGCTGCCCGTTTTTTCCCAGGTGGCACCAAGGTTTTTACTGCTGCTGATGATAGTACCGTAAGGATTTGGGATGCAACATCTGGTGCAGCATTAATAAAATTGGATGAAGTTTCATCTTTCTTGTACCACATTGCCTCTTTATCGCCTGATGGAAAATTGCTTGTAACAAATACGAGAAATGGTGCTAAGCTATGGGATGCAAAAACAGGTAAATTCTCGTTCGAATTACGAAGTGATACACTGGTCAATTTAATTCAGTTCTCATCAGATGGATCTAAGGTTATAGTGGCGTCTGCGGATGGCATAGTAAAGATCTGGAATACGAATACCGGAAGGTTATCAACAGAACTGAAAAGTCGTTCAGGTTGGGTTCTTTCGGCAGCGTATTCTCCTGACGGCAAGCATATCATTTCTCCACTCCAGGATAATTCAATGAAGATTTGGGATGTTCAGACTGGTGCCGTGGTCGCTGACCTGAAAGGGCATACAAGATTAATCAATTCTGCCACTCTTTCTCCAGATG
>DASVST010000221.1:0-20658 GCA_036387965.1 Segetibacter sp.
CGCACACTTCATCGTCATCGCTTTTATCAACAAGATAACAAAGCTTAATCAACAATAAATAAAGTACAACCTGTAGTGGTAGATGTTCTATGCGCATCTGCATTATCTCCTACAGTGTACATCATTCCTTTGCTCATTTTATATTTTCTTCCATCCTCCAGTTGTGTTTCCATCTCACCATCAATGCAAAATATTATGTGTCCTTTGCTGCACCAATGATCAGCAACATATCCTTCGGAATATTCAACTAATCTTATTCTGATATCATCTTTATATATGGTTTTCCATGTTGCTATACCGGTTATTCCAGTATAGATAACAGGCTCTACGATTGACCAATCGGTAGTAGAAAATGGAAATGGCGAAAGGTTCATAACAGCTTATTTTCTATACTACCCCGCCTTCATTTCTTCAGCCCATTTATCTCTCTCATCAGGAGAAAGTTTCCAGGGAGCAAAGTTATTTTCAATATTACTCGACATGCCATTCCATTCAGCAGGAGCATTACTTTCCTCCATTATTAAATGACGGCGCAGTTGCACAATAATATCAAGCGGACTGATCATAACGGGACATGCCTCTACACAAGCCTGGCAAGTTGTACAGGCTCGCAATTCTTCTTCGGTAATAAAATCATGCAGCAAGGTTTTACCATCATCTACAAACTGTCCTTTATTCTCATCAATGTTTCTACCCATCTCTTCCATCCTGTCACGGGTGTCCATCATTATCTTTCTCGGGTTCAGTTTTTTGCCGGTTATGGTTGCAGGACATGCAGCTGTACAGCGTCCGCATTCCGTACAGGTATAAGCATCTAAAAGATTTTTCCAGCTTAGATCAGGTACATCTTTAGCCCCAAATTTAAAGGGAGTTTCGCTTGCAGTTGTTGGGGCTAATTCAGGTTGCATTGCATATAATACTTCATTCTGCACTTCCTTCATGTTATGAAACTTTCCCTTTGGTTCGCTGCTGCTATAATATGTGTTAGGAAAGGCAAGTAAAATATGTAAATGCTTGGAGTAAGGCAGGTAGTTTAAAAATGCAAAAATACCGGTAATGTGCAGCCACCAACACGTTCTTTCTATAGCTATTAAAGTGCCTGTGCTCATACCTTCAAACGCAGGAGATATGATGCCTGAAAAAAAGAAAGAGCCGGTTTGTGTATAATGCTCACTTCCTTTCAATTGCAATGCTTGGTCTGCGGCATTCATTGTTAGAAACAGGCTCATCAAAATTATTTCTGTAATCAATATCAGGTTAGCATCTGTGCGGGGCCAACCATCCAATTCTCTTTTCCTGAAGCGGTATATTCTCAAAACATTTCTCCTGATAAGAAATATTGCACATGCCGCTATAACAATTATAGCAAGAAACTCAAAGCTGTTAATTAGCCAGCCATATGCCACACCAAGCGGCTTGGCGAATAACCGGTGAGTACCAAACAATCCATCCAGCGCTATTTCGAGTACCTCAATATTTACAATGATGAAGCCTACATAAACAACAAAGTGCAGTACCGCTACCAACGGGTACTTGAACATCTTCTTCTGACCCAATGCAAGGAGAACAACTTTTCTCCAACGCTCTGCTTTGTTATCGCTCAAATCAACATCGCGACCTAAAAAAATGTTTCTTCTTATGTCTCTTACTTTTTTACCGAACATCCAAATAGCCACGCCGGCAAGAAGAACAAATAAAATTTGCTGTACAATTAGCATTACTGGTATTTTATTGATGCTAAGGTAAAGGTTTACCTACTACGTTTCAGGTATGGCAGGCATTTATTGTATTTTTGATTTTACCCCATCACATTAGTGTAAAACCTATCTGAACAAAATGAGTAAGAACTATATATTAAGCAGAGAAGTAGCAGAGAAAAAGATGAAACGGATTGCTTTAGAAATAGCTGAACAATTAAATGAAGAAACACAGCCGCTTGTGTTAATAGGTATCAAAGATAGCGGGTTGGTTATTGCAGAAAAGATGCTTGAGATCTTAAAACCTTTGTTGGGTATTGAGGTACAGATCTTATCGTGTTCAATGAATAAGAAAGTTCCTACTAATGTAACCTTTAGCCGTGTGCTAAATTTTGATAATCTTAATGTGGTAATTATAGATGATGTAACCAACAGCGGAAGAACATTACTCTATGCACTGAAACCATTAATGGATTTTCATCCTAAACGTGTGCAAACACTTGCGTTGGTAGAGCGGATGCACAAAACGTTTCCCATCAAACCTGACTATGTTGGGTTATCTGTTGCTACAACTTTACAGGAGCATATACATGTAGAGGTTGAGAACGGTGAAGTAACCGGAGCTTATCTTGAATAATTAAAAATGCATCCAGTTCCACCGCATTTTTTTATTTGAAAACTCCAAAGAAGGGGTTGGGAACTTGACAACATTTAAAACACCTAATGTAAATCGAAGCACTTTGTTATTGGTTTTTATCCTGCTGAAGTCTATATCCGGTGCAAGGTACCATTGCCGGTAGCGCTTAATGTCTGGGCGATAAAAAGTTACATTACCATTTTCGTCTTTTCCAATATTTTCTTCACCCCCAAACATTCCTTCAGCTCCATAGCCAACTGCTACATTTAACCAGGGTGGCAGATTACTCTTCGGCATAAATGATTTTACATTTGCACTCAGCCAATAACTCTGTGCATTATAATCTTTAATAAATCTCTCTGCCGTGCTTTCACCAAATAATTCGTTTGCTCGTTCGGTTAATTCAGCAGAACCATATTTTTTCTTATGAAACGAAAACTTGAATCGAATACGTTGTTCATCCCATGCAAGCTCCTGCCCTGCAAGAAGCCCACTGCCTAAAACGTTTGCACCAAAGTCTCCCCAACTCCACCCCCAGCCCTCGCTAAAGCCATCTAATATTTCAATAACTGTTTGATAAGCGGCGCCGCTTAGGCCTCCAAGTATAATCCGTTGCTTTCTGCTGATGCCTGTCCACCGCCACATCTCCATGCTGCCATAGCTTTCAGCATAGGCACTATATGCATGTCCTACTTTATCTACCTGCAGCCATTCCCTGTTATCATTAAATATGTGAAATCTTGTTTGAGGGTATTTGCTATACCAGGCGGAGTATAAACCAACCATCGCACCACTGTACCCAATTATATTACCGGCAGTTACCAGCCTCATTCTTTTTTTATTGTATGGATATTGCTGACTTGAATTGAAGTAAATCGTGTTTTTGTAAAGCGACCTTGTTATGCTATCGCTCCCACTTACGCTAAGGGAATCCTGGGCAAAAACATTGTAAGAAAACTGAAAGTAGATAACAAGGCACATCAACTGCCAACGTCCCGCAAACCACCTGTTCTTCATAGTTCAAACCTACGTTATAATCTGATTTGCAGATTACATTCAACAATTTTTTAGTCATTGAAACGAAGAACATGCTTTGAGCAAAACTGATGAAGGGTATTTTGCAGATGTATAAATTTGCCCGTCACAAGCGACACGCCTGATAAACCATGTATTTGAGGTGTTGGAACGATTATTATGCAAAGGTTTTAAAGGACACAAAAACTAATTTTCGACTGTTTTCTAAATCAAAAACGTAGCTTATGAAAAAAATAGGAATTCTATTTGGAAAGGAAAGAAGCTTTCCAACGGCTTTTATAGACAGAGTAAATAGTAAGAATGTTGATGGTATAACCGCTGAACCGGTGAGTATTGATAAAGTGATGCAAGGCGAGCCAACCGAGTATTCTGTTATTATAGACAGAATTAGCCAGGATGTGCCTTTTTATCGTGCTTATCTTAAAAATGCGGCGATTAGCGGAACAGCAGTAATCAACAATCCCTTTTGGTGGAGCGCTGATGAGAAGTTTTTCAACAACGCACTTGCTACAAAAATTGGCGTGCCGGTTCCAAAAACTGTGATCCTACCTTCGAGAGATTTACCCCCTGATACTTCAGATGAATCGTTTAGCAACTTATCATACCCACTAGATTGGGAGGGCATCTTCAGGTATGTTGGATTTCCAGCTTATATGAAGCCTTTTGCAGGTGGGGGCTGGAAGAATGTTTACCGGTTGGATAGTGTAGAAGATTTTTTTGAAAAACACTCGGAGACAGGACAATTGGTAATGTTGCTACAGGAAGAAATTACCTTTGATGAATATTATCGCTGCTATTGCATAGGTGGAAAATATGTACACATCATGCCGTATGAACCACGCAATCCGCATCACTTGCGCTACAAGGCAGATTTCTCTCCAACACCTGAAAGGCATAAGGAGATGGAAGATATAGTTCTTCGTATAAATCAATATTTAGGTTATGATTTTAACACGGTAGAATTGGCCCTTCGTAATGGCGTTCCTTATGCTATTGATTTTTGCAACCCTGCTCCGGATGCTGAAAGGCAAGGCGTAGGTGAAGAAAATTTTGAATGGGTTGTAGAAACTGCAGCTACTTATGCCATTGAAAAAGCACAGACATCGGAATTTGGTAATGACAATCTTACGTGGGGTGAATTTGTAAAAAGAGGAAGTAACAAAGAAGCTTTAATCTAAATAATTTGAAAATGAGGTGATTTGAAAATTTGAAAATGGAAGAACTTAAAAGCTATCTTGAACTACTCATCATAGTATTCATTTTCAAATTCTCAAATTCTCAAATTAAATAACATGGCAAACCTTAGCTATAAACACTTCACCCTTGGGGTCGAAGAAGAATACATGGTTATAGACCCTGTAACACGTGAATTAAAAAGTCATGAGCAGAGGATTGTAACCGAAGGACAAAAAGTTATTAAGGACAAGGTAAAGGCTGAGATGCACCAGGCAGTCGTAGAAGTAGGCACTGACATTTGTGAAGATATTGAGGAAGCATACCGCGATGTCTCAATACTAAGAACAACAATATCGCAAATAGCGGGTGACCTGGGTTTATGGGTTGGTGCATCGGGAACACATCCTTTCAGCCATTGGGAAAGTCAGTTAATAACAGACCATGCCCGTTATTTTGAAATAGTTAATGAACTACAGGAAGCTGCACGTAGTAACTTAATCTTTGGCTTACACGTTCATGTAGGGATGGAAACAAGGGAAATGGCAATACACATTGCGAATTCTGCACGTTACTTTTTACCACATGTTTATGCCCTTAGTACAAATTCACCTTTTTGGGAAGGACGTCTAACAGGATACAAATCTTTCAGAACAAAGGTCTTTGATAAATTTCCCCGTACCGGCATACCCGATCATTTCGAAAGTATTGAAGAATATGACAGCTACATCAAGCTACTGGTAAAAACAAATTGTATTGATAATGCAAAAAAGATCTGGTGGGATCTGAGGGTTCATCCATTTTTCAACACTGTTGAGTTCAGGATATGTGATGTGCCGATGACCATTGATGAAACGATTACCATTGCTGCATTGTTTCAGGCTATATGCGCAAAATTATACAAGTTGCGCAGCCAGAATTTAAACTTCATGATGTATCACCGCCGGCTGATCACAGAAAACAAATGGCGAGCAGGCAGGTATGGAATTGATGGAACTATGATCGATTTCGGTAAGGAATCCGAAGTGAACACACGTGTTTTAATTTATGAATTGCTTGATTTTGTTGATGACGTTGTAGATCATTTAGGCAGCAGAAGTGCAATCAAATATGTGGAGAAAATGCTTGAACAGGGAACCGGCGCAGACAGGCAATTAGCAGTTTTTAACGAAAACAAAAATCTTGTAGATGTTGTGGATTATATCCATTCTCAATTTCTGAAAGTCTGATTTTAATAAAAATTTTATTCTGAGCCTTGCTTTTGTAGCAGGGCTTTTTTGTCGGGTTTTTTCTTGATGATCATTTTAGCTCCTCGTCATTGCGGGGCACGAAGCAATCCCCTGCACACAATCAGGTTGATGAGTTGCGGGGATTGCTTCACCAAGCTACGCAAGGCTCGCAGTGACGAACTCGGCGACAATTGGCATACTGCTTCGATTATAGCTGTTAAAATTGTACAGCTATCTTTGTATGTCCTTATGCTTCGAAAGCTTTTAAAACATATAGCAAGCCTCTCCCCTTTTCCACTTACTAAAAACGAATATTACGACCGGTTAACAGAACAGGTAATTAAAAAAGTATGTAATAAAGATTCTGTTTGTGTTGATGCAGGGGCAAACAAAGGAAGAATTTTGAGCATGTTTATTAAGCATTGTCCTCAAAACTTACATTATGCATTTGAGCCGATTCCCAATTTATATTTTGCATTGGTGAGAAAATACGGCAGTGCTTCAAAAGTTTTTAAAGTTGCGCTTTCTGATAAAAGAGGTTCTTCAACATTTAGTTATGTGGTTGATGATCCGGCGTACAGCAGCTTAAAGCAACGAAACTTTCATGAGCATAAAACCATTCAACATTTTGAAGTTGATACAGACTGTCTTGATAATCTTATTCCTGAAATTGTAAGTGTTGACTTAATCAAGTTAGATATTGAAGGAGGCGAATATGAAGCTTTACTCGGCTCATTAAAAACCATTGAGAGATGTAAGCCTGTTGTACTGTTTGAATTTGGAAAAGGCGGTGCAGACGCTTTTGGAGTGACTCCGAAGATGATGTATGACTTATTTATTTCCAGGGGATATCAAATAAACCTGCTTAATGGCTTTTTAAAGTCTCAATTTACGCTTTCACTTTCCTCATTTGAAGATGAGTATTCTAAAGGTGAAGAATATTTTTTTGTTGCTCATTCTTAGCATGGCATAAAAATGGAATATATTCTCACTGCTGACAGATGTACAGAACATTGAAGAGTGTGACCCTTCGACTACGCTTAGGATAAACTGCACGCTGCTATGGAAAACTGAATTTGAACCGAGCGTGGCAACGATGTTTAATAGACGAACAAGTAGCTGGTAACATAAAAAAATATAAAATGTTATCCGTTGATATTGCGAACGGTAGTAAAGATTAACTAAGAAGCTCTTAAAAAACATTCAGCATCAATAACTTGTATAGTAAATTACCTAAGTTTGCCACTGTATGAATTGGAATGAAACGAAGAAAATAAGAGTTGCGATACTGGACTTGTACGAAGGGCAGGAAAACCAGGGCATGCGCTGTATAAGAGAGATTATTAATCAATGGGGTGAGGTTAACCAGCTTGATGTTGAATACGATGAGTTTGAGGTTAGAATTAAACAAGAAGTTCCTGATACGAACTATGATCTATATATATCGAGTGGCGGACCGGGCTCTCCGTTAGAGAGCGAGGGAAGCGAATGGGAAAGGAAGTATTTTAACTGGCTTACACAAGTGGAAGATTGGAATAATGATGAGGCGAATTATCTTAAAAAGAAGATATTTTTTATCTGTCATAGTTTTCAGTTGGCATCCCGCCATTACGGGATCGGTACAGTTTGTAAAAGAAAATCCACTGCTTTTGGGGTATTTCCTATACACAGGTTGAAGGACAGCTTGAATGAAGAAATTTTTGAAGGCTTAAAAGATCCTTTTTATGCTGTGGATAGCAGGGATTATCAACTCATATCTCCGAATCACAACCGCCTTGCTGAAATGGGTGCAAAAGTGCTTGCAATTGAAAAAGAAAGAAGACATGTGGCTTATGAAAGAGCTGTTATGGCTGTTCGCTTCAATGAACATTTTATAGGAACACAATTTCACCCCGAGGCAGATGCCGTTGGTATGAGCATGTACCTGCAGAGAGAAGATAAAAAACAAATGGTTATTGAAACTCATGGCGAGGAGAAATGGAAAAGCATGCTGGAAAACTTAAGCGACCCGGCAAAAATTATGTGGACTTACAGTCATATTCTTCCTAACTTTTTAAACCAGGCTGTTGGTGAATTGGTTGAGGCTTAAGTATAACTTATATAATCATCGATCCTTGCCACTTATTGGCAGGGATTTTTTATTTTACACCACACCAAACATCTTGCTATGGTACCCTCACTTAGAAAAGCATTCAATGAAAGTTTTACCGAGGAAAAATATAAAGCATATTTAGAAGAACTGAATACGCCACATCCAGGTGCGCTTGAGTTTAGAGTAGCGGAAACACCCATTTTTTGTGACAAAGCTTTCACCGATAAAATGATATCTGCTTGCGAGAGTATTGTTGATGTAATAACTTCTCCTGACTTTAAAGAGTCGAGTGAAAAAGCAATTCCTGCAAACGTACGGGTGCCGGGAGAAAATCATTTTTCTCATTTTATTGCCTTTGATTTTGGCCTTTGCGAAAATGATAAAGGCGAACTGGAACCGCAGCTAATAGAATTGCAGGGCTTTCCTACTCTGTTTGCTTACCAGGTATGGCATACAGAAGTAACACGAAAGCATTTTAATATTCCTGAAAACTTTGATACTTACTTGAATGGGTTTTCGAAAGACAACTACCTGCAGCTTCTAAAAGATATTATAGTTGGTAATCACAATCCTGAAAACGTTATCCTGCTCGAGATTTACCCGCATCAACAAAAAACAAGAATAGATTTTTATTGCACTGAAGATTATGTAGGTATTAAACCTGTAGACCTAATGGAGCTGATACAGGAAGGAAAGAAGTTATACTACATGTACAAGGGAAAGAAGACAGAAATTAAACGGATCTATAACCGGATAATTTTTGATGACCTTCAACAACAACCGGCCGAAGTACAGGATAAAGGAAAGTTATTATTAGAAGATCTTGAAGTTGAGTGGGTGCCTCATCCTAACTGGTTTTATAGAATCAGCAAGTATACCCTGCCGTTTATCAAACATGCTTATGTACCTGAAACAAGGTTTTTAAGCGAGATAAAAGAAATGCCCACAGACCTTGAAAATTATGTATTGAAGCCGCTGTTTTCTTTTGCGGGACAGGGTGTAGTTATTGATGTATCACAACAGGATATTGATGCTGTGAAAGATCCTGAAAACTGGATACTACAGAGAAAGGTAAAATACGCTGATGTTATTGAAACACCTGATGGTGCAGCTAAAGCAGAGATACGTATTTTTTATTTTTGGAAAGATGGTGAAGCAAGACCTGTTGCTACACATAACCTTGCACGATTAAGCAAGGGGAAAATGATTGGCGTGAGATATAATAAAGATAAAACCTGGGTAGGCGGAAGTCTTGCTTACTTTGAAAAGTAAAATTTACTTCATTATTGCAGGACTAATTGTCTTAACCTATGGAAGCTTTAAATAATTTTCTTCAAACATTTCAACCTTATGCACTTGCAGGTGTATTTCTGCTGACTTATATTGCCGAACACATTTTACCACAACGAAAAGACGTTATTGACCATAAGCATGATCTAAAGAACATTGCTATTGGCGTGATTAACCTTGTATTGATAGCCGTTGTCGGAATGCAATTTCAAAAAGCAATAGAATGGCTTAATAATAAGCACTTTGGATTATTTCAGCTGGTTAATCTTTCATCTATAGTGGCTGTTTTGATAGGTGTATTGCTAATAGACATTTTTATGTACTGGTGGCATAGAATAAATCATGAGTGGAGTTTGTTATGGTATTTCCATAAGTTTCATCATGCAGATACTAAATTGAACAGTACTTCAGCACTTCGTTTTCACACCGGCGAATTAATGCTTTCTTACGTTACTAAACTTATTGCTTTCTCTCTCTTAGGTATAAGCATTTCAGCAATTCTTGTGCATAGTCTGCTTTTTTTCCCAATTGTTGTTTTCCATCATTCTAATTTAAAAATATCAGAACAATGGGACTTGTTTTTAAGAAGACTTATCGTTACACCCCGTATGCATCGTATCCATCATTCTGTTTTAAAAACAGAAACCAATTCAAACTATAGCTCAATACTGCCCTACTGGGATCAGTTGTTTAAAACATATACGAAACATCCATCTAAAGAAATTCAATTTGGGTTGTGAACTGATGGCCGACACAATGAAAATTCTTGCAGCTTAACAGTTGTGCCTTTGCTATCATTTACAGTTCTTCTTCCTTTTAAAGCGCATTAAACAACATGTGCTCAAACCGAAGCATAAAACCATTTGGTGCTGTACGAAGCATATTGCCTGTAAGCTCTTTTCTGTATCCCAGGTCAATTCTTGTCTGGCTGTTAAAAATAAATTGGACTGATGGGGCGATGTCTATGAAATATTTACCATTGGCATTTAAGCGTTGCGCAATAACTTCTGCCATCAAATTAAGGTTAGTTTGCCTGTAGTTTTTGTACTCCTTTGGCAACATCAATTTACCAACCGAAAAAGTATAGTTCATTGCATCTTTAGCATGATGGGTCGGAAACTTATTTTCTTTGCCATTGTCCATAGCCCTTTCATAACTCGCAGAAGCAGATAGAGCAACTTTATGTAACAGTTGTGTGGCTATTGTTCCAATTTCATATCCGCTATTATGCCCGTTTGTTTCAATTTCTTCCTGGTGAATGTCACTGTTATTAATACTTGCTCTGCCATACGCTGCCATTCTAAAATGGCTATGCAAAGCATCCTTACTTACGAACCTGTACTTGCCGTAAACACTTGCGCCTTCAGCAGCTAAGCTTTTATTCCTGTTGCTTATAAATCCTTCAAGGTGAAGCATCAGGTTCTTATCAACTCCCCACATCAGCTCAGGCAACAGGTGATAGTTTGTGTTGCCCGTTTCCGATTCTTTCATAAAAGTGTTAGTTACTCTTAATCCCAAAGCTCTAGCAGGCATGTTACTGGCCGGTTCAGTAAAAACAAATAGCTCTTGCCCATAACTACTTATAGATATGGTAAGAGCTACGAAAAGAAAATAAAGAAATTTCATTTTAGAGCATCTTATCAAGCATCTTCTCCAGATCCTTCTTTTCAGGATTTTCAGCAACTATTCTACCTTGTTTATCAAGCAAAAAAGTTGATGGAATGTAATGCAGGTTCCATGTTTGTGTTAACAGATTTCCGTTGGCAGCTTTCGGGTCGTTTACCTGCAACCATTTTGTATTGTCCTGCTTTACAGCACTTAGCCATGCCTGCTTACTTGCATCAATTGAGATGGCATAAATTTCAAAACCCTTGTCTTTATACTTGCTGTAAAGGTCATTCATTGCCCTGTTACTTATCCTGCACGGTCCGCACCAGCTTGCCCAAAAGTCTATCAATACAACCTTGCCCTTTAATGAAGAAAGCTTGGTTACTGTACCATTGGCGTTAGGTAATGAGATATCAGGTGAAATACTTCCAATGGCAGGTTGAGCATATGATGTTGTCTGTAAGACCAACATCGCGATCAAAATAAATGATATTTTTTTCATACTAATAAATAGGATTTTATTAAAGCTACAGGATTTGTTCCTGTAGCTTTTGTTAATGGATTATATCGTTACGTGATAGATTCTCTTCCCTTCTTCGCTGCCAGCTTTGTTACAGCAGCTTTCCATGGTGCCTGATTTTACGCACTCCATTTTAGTTGAAGCTGCATATTTTTTATATTCCTTATCACTTGTAAATTTCTTATCAACTACCTTAAAAGTGTGTTCTCCTTTAAGTGTTTGAGATTTCACATTCAAGAAATGAAGGGTCTTTCCCTGCATGTCTAAGTGTGTATCATTATTGATTTTAGAATCGTCAAAATTGGCTTTCACTTTTAAATTAGCTACCGAAAATCCTGCAGCTTCTACTGCCTTTTTTATAGCATCAAAATCTGCAATAGTGTTTTCTTTAAAGGATATTGTGAAAGATGATTCTTTAATGTTAGACTTGATCTGACCTGCAAAAGGTAACTTCTGCAACGATTTATAAATAGCGTTAGAACACATCGCACATGTTAATCCGCTGGCTACTAAAGTTGCCTCTTTAAACTGGGCATTAGCCTGCATGACTAAAAGCGAGGAAATTATAATTAATATCTTTTTCATGTTTTAAGATTTAAGTTTAGCAAACATGTTATTGTTGTGCAGCCTTCGGAGCTTCTGCAGCAACCACTCTCTCGTATTTGCAGCAGCCATGGAGCTTTTCATATGCTTCATCGGTTGCTTTCACTCCCCTTGTATCGTGCCCTACTGAAGCAATCTTTGATTCGATATTCTTCAATGAGGTTTTTGCAGGGTTATAAGTAACAGCAAGCATAGTTGTTTCGTAACTCCATTTTGCAGAGGAAGCGCCTGCTTCTTTCGCAGCTTTTTCGATACGCGTCTGGCACATACCACAATTACCCCAAACCTTTACTTTTTCTGATTTTGTACTTGATTTTGTTTGTGCACTTACAGTTAGCGATGTTACTGCCATAGCTATGGCCAAAAATATATTGATCGTCTTCATTTTATAAAAATTTGATGTTTAATAAATAATGTAATTAGAAAGCTTGGAAGCTTAAAACATTATAAAATCAAATTCTGAAAGTGCGGTTTAAAACAATAAGATCAGGAGAGTCCGAAATGGGAGGTGCATGAGCAACAGTCTGCTCTGCCTTGTTAGAAATTAATTTTGAAATATCAATCAACGAAACATTGACTGGAAGAATTGAAACAGGAAGCTGGATATTAAATGCAGCAACTGTTGCTTTATGTAGATTATCAACTTTTACAGCTTTTAGCTCGCTGCGGCAGCAACTATTGCTGCTCTCAGGCATACCACACTTTTCGCAATCATCACCACTCTTAAAGCTTTCAATTTCTACAGAAGAAACCTCACCCATACAATAATGCACATTCAAGACCACCCCACCCGAAGCAGAAATGTAGAGAAGCATTAATATGGATGCTATTATTTTCTTCATTTGAATGCTCAAATTTACATGCAAAACATTGTTATTGCAAATGATTAACGTCAACTTGGCTGGCGAAGTTGCCTTAAAAAGTTAAGCAATACTTAATTTACAAACGTCCACCAAATACCAAGCCTAAACGAAAAGCCATTAGTTGGATAATGTGGTGCTGCAAAATTATTTCTCGTGAACTTAAAGCCGTTAGAAAAATCAAGTGTATTTAAATTTTCGGCTCTTATAAAAGCTTTGAAGCTTTTTATCCTGAAATTAAAAAATGCGTTTATCTCAGGCCGATTGCCAATGCTAAGGGTATCCTGTAAAAAAAACTGGCCAATAAACGGAGAGTAATTAGCTGCTTTATAAGGTGTACTATATCTTACTTCAACACCTGTTGCTAGAAAAAGATTCTTATAAAGATTAGCTTCGAAGGCTAACCTGTTCTGAGTATAAATAAATGGAACATTAACAGGGGCGTTAGCAGAGGTTTGTTGCAGATGAATTTCAGAATACAAGTTCCAACGCCCTCTTAACTTAAACTTTTTCTCTGCTGAAAGATGAAGCAGATTGAATAACGTTGCTTCCTGTTGCGGCTTAAAGAAGTCTGTAAAGAATGTATAGTTACTAATCAGGTTGTATTCTCCTGCAAGAGATAAGTTTAAATCTGGGTTGTCAATTCTTCCTGAAAACCTTGTGGTGTTTTCCTTTTTTAAACCAGGAAGTGCAGTAACAGGAAAACTGGTATTTCCGCTAAAAATAAAAGAAGGTGTACGGTTCACATTTTGAAAGGCAACTTCTAATGAGCCTAACTTCTTGCTTACAAATCTCCTGAGAAGAACTTGCGCCGAGTAATCTGCGGCATTGTTGCCTGCAGCATAAAAACGACCTGCTGCTTCTAAATCCCACTTTTGATTCCTTGTCCTGTTTCTATATTCTCCATTAAGAATAACGTTATAGAGATTTGCTGTCCGTCTATCGTAATTACCCTGAATATTTTGAATAGCGGCACCAACTTTCAAAAATTGGTTTGGATTATTTTTTACAGGAAAGGAAATTATACTGAAGTCGTTTGTAAAATCTCTCCACAGATCTTTAAACAAGACTGTATCTGATGTAATTGGAAACCTAAAATACTGCTGGTACTGTACCCGCTTTTGTGGATACTGTGCAAGATCCTGGAATGAAAACCTGTTTTTTGTATAAGTGAACGTGTGCTGAAGTCTTACTCTTGGGTAAAACAGCTTGACAGTTGTACTATCATTTACCACAATAGAATCTTTCTGACCCAGATCATATTGCTGCCTTAAAAGAAACACGGTTTCGTCGTATAAATTACCCGTTGTAATGGTAGTATTGAAAAAGTTTCTTCCCTGCGAAGCTTCACTTCCTAAGCGTGTAGGTATATCAAACCTTGCATTGAACCCTTCCTTAACAAGGGCGCTGTCATTTACAATTCCCCCATGTTCAGAAGCACGTAACTTGTTAGCCAGCAAAATTCCGTAAACAGTATAACGCTTGTTATTACTTTGATAAGCCCCATTTATTTTAAAACTGTTATGACTCGAATTCTGACTTCTAAACTCGCCGGGAGAATTGATGAAGCGATATTGAAAAGCCATGTTGAAGTTCGGCTTTATATTCTGTGTGTGAATGATGTTAACCATTTGCTCGGATTGACTGCCGAGCATGTATCCTAATTCGGTAAAGGGACGGGTTGTTTGATAAAATTTAGTATTCTCAATCTTAAACCGGTAAATATCATATCCGTGAAAACCTGCGTCCCAACCTGGTTTTAGATTTGGCTCAAACATCATTGACCGTGCTGCAGTACCGAAGTTTCCCAAATGAACATAATGAGCAGGCAGCGGAAACCTGTTGTAAAAATTTCCGATGGCACTATCAAGATTTCGGTTACGGGAAGAATCAAAATAGCGGTAATAAATAGTTATTGAATCCGAAGTATTATCTCTTCTTCGTAAAGAATCACTCCCTTGTGTAGCACCGACAACACGTCCGTTTCTGTCAGTTTGCACCTGCGTTCCTGCATTTGTAGAATTTATTTTACTCCTGTCTAGAACCCGTATGTCCTGCGCCTGTAAATAATTACTTGCAGCTATAAACAATAAACAAGAAAGAAGAATACGGTATGAAATGTTCATGTACGAGATGTGGCGAATCTTTTACAAAGTAAAGCCAAACCTTTGCAACCGCCTATAGCTCTTTAATTAATTGAGTGAAGATTGATGTTAATTTTGGTTCTGCAGCGTTTGCAGCTTCAAGTACTTCTTCGTGGGTGATGATGTTTTCTTCTTCTCTTATTCCAATATCAGTAATTACACTTATAGCGAATGCACGCATGCTTGCATGTTTTGCAGTAATCACTTCCTGAACAGTACTCATACCAACTGCGTCGCCGCCTAATTTATCAATAAGGAGATATTCCGCTCTTGTTTCAAATGTAGGACCTGTTACTGCAACGTAGACTCCTGTATGAACAGGTATTTGTAACCGTTCTGCAATGGCTTTAGCTTTTGCAATTAACTCATGGCTATATGGTTCGCTCATATCAGGAAAACGCGGACCAAGGTCTTCTTCATTTTTACCGATAAGCGGGTTTGGTGTGAAGAAGCTAATATGATCTTTTATGATCATCAAATCTCCAACCTTAAAATTTCTGTTACAACCACCAGCAGCATTCGATAAGAAAACAGTTTCTACACCCAAGGCTTTCATTACACGAATGGGGTAAGTTATGTGTTGAGAAGTATAGCCTTCATAATAATGAAATCGACCAGCCATAGCCATCACAGGTTTTCCACCCAGCTCACCAAAAATTAATTTACCACTATGCCCTTGTACGGTGCTTACAGGAAAATGAGGAATGTCTCCATAGGCGATTTCTTTCTCAACCTTTATTTCACTTACGAAATTTCCTAATCCGCTGCCAAGTATAATTCCAACCTGCGGTTTTGTATTGCATTGTTGCTGTATGAAAGATGCAGTTTCTTTTAGCTGGTCGGTTATTGATGACATAATGAATTATTAAGCGACAAATATAATGTAAATGAATATGAAGCAGCAGCACGCTTCATGCTTCACGCCTTACACCTCACGTCTCACATCTTACCTCTCACATCTGAAGATCAGTACCTGTAAACATCACAAGCATCTTCGTCGCATAGCAAACGTTTAAGCACCTTATCTTTCATCACATCAATATAATCCATTGCTTTACCCTCAACCCAAATAGTACGGTGTATTAATCTAATACCATGACTGTAATCTACATACCAGTCAACATGACCTGTGTATAGCGGCTGTATAGGCTTTCCATCTGGCTTATACCAACCGTAAATCGCTACCCTATTCTTTTTGGTATCTCGTGTTAGTTTATCGGAGATCACTACATCTTTTTTAATTCCTGCAATAAGCCCTTTCTTCCCCTTTCGCTGACCTTCTATAATAAGATGATGATGATAAAAAGTAGGAGCAGAATCTCTGAAAGCGTACATAGGCATTGGTTCTAACTTAACAACAGCCTGTTTATAAATATCGTTCACGATCTTTCTTGTGGGAAGAAAACAATTTAAGCTGTCAGCAATCTTCTGTGCAGAGATTGGTGTTAATGGTATTCGTGCAAAATCATCATCCGAACCAATGGAAAGATAATCGGGCATCGCATAATAGTAGGCTTTGATTGTTTTACCACTGCTATCTATAATTGATGTATTGATCTTTACCATTCGTTTTATAAAAGAGGGAATATTACCTGAAAGAATTTCTTTCACTGCTAAGGCTTCTCTGTCGTCTCGTGATATACTTGCGACTGATTTATAAAACTGTGAACCGGAAATGCTATTTGAAGACGGAGTTGATGTTCTTAAAACAAATGGTGAGTGGCATGATGCAAATAAAACAAGCAGAACAATTAATAGCTTACACATTGTACAAAATACAAAAAGCCTTCCATGTGGAAGGCTTTTAAATATGTTTTTTGAAGAACTTATTTTGCAGGAGCGGGAGCGCTTGCCAAAATATAAACACCAATGTTTACATCTCTTGATGCTTTGGCTACATCATAATTTACACCCCATAAAGTTCTGTCAATATTGAAATGACCGTAAGCAAAGAAACGCTTTTCGTCTGCACTATTAACAGTAGCAGGAAACACTAAAGGTAAAGTCAAACCTTTCATTGTTAGGTTACCTGTAATATTTACATCCTTCTCATTTTTGTAATCAACTTTAGTGATCTCAAAAGTTGCTTCAGGATACTTTTCTGTTTCTAAAAAATCTTTACCTAAGATGTGTTTTACAAGACCATTATCTGTAGGATTTTCGAAATCAGTAGAGTTGATAGAAGTAACATCAATAGTAAATTTACCACCAACTAACTTGTTGTTTTCAACCTGTACATCGCCACTTTTTAATTTAATGATACCATTGTGATAACCTGTCTTTTTAGTAGCTGCCCAATCAATCTTGCTTTGTGCAAGCGCTACATTCATACTTACTGCAGTTGATTTTTTAGTAAATGCCCAACCTGCAAAAGCCAATAAAACAACTAAGGATAGAATTCTCATATAGAGTTTAAAATTTAGGTCGCTAAGGTAAATGAAAAACGAACCATCGCTTTACCACACGTAAACTTTAACCTGTTCTTAATCGGCTAATGGCGTTTGTTATCGGTAACTGTTTGGCTAAAATCAAAACAAAATGATGAAAACTGTGTTGCTGTTGAAGTGTGCGACGCAACGGTGATGCCCAAAGATTAAATGTTCGAAACAAAAATTTAGTGACATAATACCCAATTTGTAATTCAAGTATCTTCGCAAAAATTTTATTGTATGAATTTGCATGAATACCAGGCTAAAGAACTTTTGAAAAGATATAATGTGCCCGTGCAGGAAGGCATTGCTGTAGATACTGTGATGGGTGCGGAAGAAGCTTACAGGCAAATTAAAAACCAGACAGGAATAAACTTTGCCGTTGTTAAGGCGCAGATTCATGCGGGTGGACGTGGCAAAGGCAAGATTGAAGGAAGAGATCAACGTGGCGTAGCGGTTGGAAAAAATGTTGAAGACATTGCAAACATCGCAAAGAACCTTTTAGGTGGAACTTTGGTTACCATACAAACCGGGCCTGCCGGAAAAAAAGTGAACAAGATTTTGATTGCGCAGGATGTTTATTACAGTGGTCCGAACCCGACGAAAGAATTTTACTTAAGCATATTATTAGATAGAACGAAAGGGCAAAACGTTATAATGTACAGTACCGAAGGTGGTATGGACATTGAAGAAGTTGCACATAACACTCCTGATAAAATATTTAAGGAATGGGTTCACCCGGGTGGCGGGCTGCAAGGTTTCCAGGCGAGAAAGATTGCCTTTAATCTTGGCTTATCGGGAGAAGCTTTTAAGAGCTGCGTAAAGTTTGTAACCAACTTATACAACGCCTATGTTGGGTTGGAATGTAGCATGCTTGAAATAAACCCTTTGTTTAAAACAAGCGACGAAAAAATAATTGCTGTTGATTGTAAGATGGGTCTCGACGAAAATGCATTGATGCGCCATAATGATCTTGCAGCAATGAGAGATGTTACAGAAGAGGATCCTACAGAAGTTGAAGCGGGACAATATAACCTGAACTTTGTAAAACTTGACGGTAATGTTGGTTGTATGGTAAACGGTGCCGGTCTTGCAATGGCAACAATGGACATGATCAAATTAGCCGGTGGTGAGCCTGCAAACTTTTTAGATGTTGGCGGATCTGCAAATGCGCAAACTGTTGAAGCAGGTTTCAAGATCATCTTAAAAGATCCGAATGTAAAAGCAATTTTGATCAACATTTTTGGTGGTATTGTTCGTTGCGATCGTGTTGCGGCTGGAGTTATTGAAGCGTTCAACAAAATGGGCAATATTAATATTCCGATCATTGTTCGTTTGCAAGGAACGAATGCTGTTGAAGCAAAGAAATTGATAGATGAAAGTGGACTGAAAGTTCAAAGCGCAATCTTATTAAGCGAAGCAGCGGATTTGGTTAAGAAGGCAGTAGCGTAATTGCAAGTACGAAATTCTAAATAAGAATACGAATAAAAGTCCCGCTGATCGTGGGACTTTTTAATTTGATAAAAGCATCGGTTTTACATGGCATCATCGTTGTGTCACTCACTTCAACGGCAAACAATAAATACATGGAAAACATTAGCATAAGGAAAATTGAATTCGCAGACAATAAAGAACTGGCAGATATTGTAAGAACCTCGCTTGCAGAGTTTGGTGCTAACAAGCCGGGGACTGTTTACTATGATGATACAACAGATCATTTATACGAGCTTTTCCAGGAGCCGGGGAGCATGTATTTTGTAGCAGAGCAAGATGGAAAAATATTAGGTGGCGCAGGCATTTATCCTTCTGAAGGTTTACCACAAGGCACCTGCGAATTAGTGAAAATGTATTTGCGTTCTGCTGCACGTGGACAAGGTTTAGGAGGATTATTGATTAATAAATGTCTTGAATTTGCAAAGGGCTTTGGTTACATACAGGTGTATATTGAAACAATGCCTGAACTTAAAAAAGCAGTAAGCATTTACATGAAATATGGGTTCGAAAATTTGAATGGACCCCTTGGTAATACAGGACATTTTGGTTGTGATGTTTGGATGTTGAAGAAGTTGGGATAATGGAACAGACATTTGTATTGGCGCAACCAGGATTTAGAAGGCAAATCAATGTGGTCGTTTAAAGTACAAGACGAATATTGAGGAACCTCATGTGGAATATCTACAAGGCATTACTTTGAATAGCCGCCTTCCTAATTACATTTTATCTCCAACATTCATTAGCTATCTTGACATAAGAAATAGAGCATTAAATACTATTGAATATAGCTTTGTAGCATAAATAAAAGCCGACCCACCAAGTCAGGCACATTTTCGTTCTGCCGGGTCTCCTTTCAAGCTTGTGTTCAGGCAGGGACCAGGCATTAATGCAGGGTCTCAAGCAAACAACAATCAAAGCCATGAAGACCCTGCTTCGACAAAGCAGGTAACATCACCTTGCTGCTATGCCTGCTGACGAAACGAGTATCATCTTATGTTCGCTTATCATCTTTAGGTTCCAGCGTGACCCGGCACAGCAGCAATCTGTCAATGTTAGCGGCAACCATAAGAACCTTAAATTTTGCCGTTACAAAATGAGACAGATTTGCCTTTTTGCATTTTATCTGTCTAACATGAAAGTTTTGACCGCAAATAACTAAAACTTGCTTCCAAATATCTCTAAGCTTACTGCACCTGGTCGTCATTGTTTACGCCTTTTTTCTTTGAAACATTTTCCTTCAGCTTGCCAAAATTATAGCTCAGCGCAAGTCCAAAATTTCTGAAGGGTATTATGCTCACGTTCTCTGATTTGAAACTTTGATTCTCTGTTAGGAAGTTCAACTTCCTGTCTTTCTCGAAGATGTTCGTGACACTTGCATTGAGGTTCATTTTTTCTTTGAACACTTTAAAGATAAAATTGAAACCATAAAAGTAGTTATCAGGGAAGGTGGCATTAGGCATACGCAAGGGAGCAAAATAGCCGCTATTGGATGCTATCGTAAAAAGCCTGGATGCTCGATAGGTAATATTCGCATTCACATTGCCGGCTGTAGCATTGGACCATGGAGTTTGCAATTTGTTGCGGATACGTGCAATACGGCCTGTTGCATTCAGAGCGAAGTTCCATTTACGAACAGGAAGATTGGAGATAAAGCCGAGGGCGAAATCCCTCAACTGTCCCGCATCTTCGCTGGTAACCGAGGTAACGCCTGTGGCAGAATTAAAGGTTGGATGTTGTATGATGAGGTTGTTGGAAAAATTAATCTGAGTCTGAATAGATATAAACTTGCTGCCTTTAAAAAACCGGTGCTGCATCGCAAAATTGTGCGTGTATTGGCGCCCAAGGTT
>DASVST010000222.1:0-4673 GCA_036387965.1 Segetibacter sp.
ACATCATCAGGTTCACCTATATAGGAAGACAAGTCATTTTTATTCATCTTTTCAGTCATAAAACGCTTAGCAAAAAAATCTTCGAAAATTAATTGATCAGGGTTTTGAAGATTTAACCTCCCAATTATAGTTTGCGCTTCAAAGGCTTTCCGTGCCTCTTTATCTTTCTCATCGCAAAAAAGAGGGGAGACATTCAACAAACGAAGTTCACTTCTTGCATTAATTGCTTGAGAAAGAATTGCGTTTATGTAATCATCGGCAAACGAGTAACCTATTGAGATTATAAGTTTAGTGTCATTCAAACATGCCTCACGAAACTTCGCTGAATAATAGAAGTAAGGGTCCACTGAAGTCATCTTGTGCTGAATACCAAAAATCAGTTCTGGATTTACTTCAGGACGTTCGCTTTTATAAAGCTTATTTTTCTCAATGTACCAATCTATTGAACCATGAAGCTTGTAGAGATTATAGCTCTTTCCCTGCTCATCATCAAAATTTGAATAATGCCATTCGCTTGTAGCTTTCGTAAATCCTAACTCAATGTCTTTTTCTTTGCCTACAATCGTTTCAAAACACAGATCATAATTCAACGAGAAAACTTTCATCAAAGAGCCTATTTCACTTGCAAGAGAGCTAAAAGCTTGGTAGTAACCGGCAGATTCATAGTTTCTTAATCCAACCCATTCAATTAGTTGCTTTCTAATCAGCTTTTTGAAATTGGATACATTTTCAAAATTGTTTCCTGCCAAATCAAGTAGCCTGATATTCCAAGTACCAATAAATGGGTACATGATATTTTTATCTCGCTTTTCTATTTCTGCGATCACAATTAGCAAACGTTCTACGTTGAAAGCTTCACTAAATTGACCGAAAATGCCATCCGAATAATTGATGCTGCTTTTCAAATAAAAGTACAGATTCTGATAAGGTATCCAATCATCATGTTCTCTAAGAAGTGTTTCTATTTTCTCGACCATTTTACTCGATATAGGAATGCCTGCATCTGCACTTGCACCCGCACCTAATAAAAAAAGTAGATTTTCACCTTTAATTTCCATTCGTACAAAGTTTACAAAAACCAAGGCTTTTCATTTGAAAGGGAAAACTTATTGTCTTCGTGTATTTCTTCAAAAGCCTTAGAATATTCGGTAATTAATTGGGAGTAATAAATTGAAATAGGTATTGATTTAGCATTAAAGCCCCGCCAGTTTGCCCCGGATAAGTTTAAAACGTCTTGTAAGAATTTCCTTTCGTCTATCCGTGGCTGATTATTGAAATGCAAAAATTGGATATGCACAGGATTTGAAAGACGTTTATCAACTACCTCCTTGCCATATTGAAGCCCCTCAAACCAAACTAAATATTCAGTTTTAGATAGTTTGATAAAGCTGCTTTCATAAGGCACTAAGGTATTATGGTCGCTATAGCCGAAAAACTTGTTGGCGAGGTTTATCTTAATAGTCACGAATTCCATTTCAGTCACTTCATTAATTGCTGATGATAGTGCTTGAATCTCGCTCTGTTTTATTTTAAAAGGAAGGTGTAAAACGCAAGTTTTGTATTGCTTAAATTTTTCAGATTTAAGCAATGAAACCAGACCTTTTTTCAGGTTTTCGACATAAGATTCTTTGGTTTCCTCATCGGCAAGTATTGCTAACTCTTTATATAGTCCGCTGGAATCAAGGCAAACCGTATAAGCGAAGTATTTTATTATTTTCCCAGTCGCCGTGTCTCTTTTGTGTGAACTGCCTACTCCAAGAATTAGGCAGTTGTTGTTGCTCGGCTTAACAATCCAAGGAATGCCGCCAAGCTTTGAAAACATAGCTAATGCCAAGTTGGAAGATGACCACTTTAGAGCGTTCTTACCCCCTAGTTTCCTGAAGTTTATCACTTGCAAAGGAATTTTTTGCTCAATGAAGTGATATTTGAGGTAATAGTAGTTTGTGGAGGAGACGTCGTCACCTATTTCGTGATCCTCTATGTATATGCCTATAATTTTCCTGCTTGTATCTTCGTTCCTAATTGATTTCATTTGCTCTATACCGTAATTGAGCTGCTCCCTACTGCCATTAGACAGTTTAACTTGCCTCACATTGCTAATTCCAAAACCTACCTGAAACATTGTTTGAAAACCGGGAAAGGTGCCAGGGTTGGATTTTCCCACAAGACTTAAATAGATATCATTAGCAAATGACCGGAACCTTTCTTCAAAAATGAAAACAAATAAGATCTCTTCTTTTACACCAAGGTAGGGGCCGTAATTTTTTATCCCTTGAAATTGAGAACTTGAAGTGTAGTTATTTTTAAAGACGTACTCTTTTTTGTTTAAAAGAAGACTTTGTACTTCGGTAAGCTTGTTGGCCATCTGCAATGAAGACTGTTCTGCAGACAGCTTTTGGATGAACGGAAATATTTTGGATAAGAACCATTGGATTAGGTGATGCTTTTCCGAATAATAATTTCTATTACTCTTATAATTTCTATCTAAACTCAAACTAAGCCGCTGAACTTCTTTATCAAAACTCTGCCCTTCGGCTAAGGAGAATTTATAATCAATCAAAAAGCCAAACTTACTTTGCTCTTCTAAATAGTAAGGCGTGAAGTAAATTATCTTATTGCCTTTCGGTTCTGAACCGATTACAAATTCGATTCTTTCATCCGTGAATGTCTTTATATGATGCAATGGAAATGGAGACTGTGATTCTTCAAGCGTTTCTATAAGTTTTCTTGCAATGTATTTCTTTGCTAATCCAATTGAATCGTTTGAAGACACGGCATATGGTTCAAATCCGGCTTTAGGTTCAAAGGCTACTAAAAAAGCACTTCTATCCTTTAAGTTACTTTCGTTAGGTAAGTTGTACAAATAGACATTTTCCTCTTTTTCTTCATCTCTTTCTTTTAGCTTTCTGAAAATGTTGTATTCAAATGCTAAGGGTGTTATTGCAAGGAAGTTCAGTTGAATATTTGCCATTATTCTTTTTCAGAGTTTACTGATTGTTTATAGCTCCCCTTTGAATGCCTTATTTAATAAGGAAGGGAATAATTCATCCAATTCTTTTAGAGTATTTGAATGATGCTTTTGAACCGTTTCCATTTTGTTTTTAAACTCCAGGAACTCAAGCTGAATCTCCGGCGAAGGAATAGGTATAGTAATGTTATTCAGAAACCTTGTATTAAGAGTTCTGTTTCTATCAGCACTTCCAGGCGATGCCTTTCCCAAAATCTCTAAGCCTTCGGGTGTAAGAAAGTAGTAGCATAAAAATTCAGCGGAAGTAACATAGTTGTTTGGGGTATAAGTGAGGTAGCGATGAGACGCTACTTTCAAGTGAGCCAAATCACCCGCCGCAGCTACTGCACCTTCCCATGCTTTGATGTTTGAAAAAACAAGATCTCCCGAATGTATCCAGTATGGTTGCTGCCAGGTAAGGTTTTTACCTTGGAAGGAGGGTTTATCAAATAGGCCTTTACCGAAACTTCTTGCACCCACTTCATGATAAATAGTTTCTGGTTCAATTTCAACTGGCCTCCTATTAATAGGGGCAACTTCAGAGAAAGGTAGTCTTGGGCAATCGTAAGTTATTTGAAAGAATCGTGAAAAAATCAATTGTCTAACTTCTTTTGCCTGTTGACTTCTTAGGGCAGAAATTTGCTTTATTCTTTTATCAACTTCTAAAAGTGTATTTACGGAATTCTTCTGATGTTCGATATTGGGAAGCAAAATTTCTTTGCCTAATAGTTTGTCAACTTTCAACCTTACCCTATTGGTTGAGCCTTCAGAACAAGATTTGCATAAGGCAATAAATTGACGCTGTCTTGTATAAAAGTCAAAATACTGTTTCGTGACAATTTCTTCATTTATATCAAATAATAAAAAGTCACCCGTTACAACTGCTGAATCCAATTCGGGCGGAACCAAAGCCATTGCTCCATTTCTTGCATCTATTTTTGATATTATGAATTGCTCTTTCTTGGCTAAGTATTGCCTAGAGAAAACTTCTTCGCCATTTACAACGTTTCTCAATACACATCCATTATTATTAAGCCGTAACTTAATTTGCTTATATTTCTCTTTAGGAATTAGCTCTACTTGTTCAACCGATGCAAATAATAATTGTGAAATTTTATATGGCTTAAGCATAAGTGTTGTTTATAAGAATGCTGCTTTCAATTTCTTCCATTAGTTGCATAACAGTTCTCTCTTTCGCCAAAATACTTTCTATTATTAAACTTGGCTCTTTATACTCTAAATCGCTTTTACGATTTGGGTTTTTTACATCAAGATTCAAATCATAACAGATATCTTGCTCGTTAGTCTTGATTAAGGTATCTACTTTAACCTTCCAAACATTTTCACTTTCTTTTCTATCGTTCCACCAATTTTTCAATTCTTCAAATTCCTCATATTGCAAAGGTTTAGTTTTGCTATATTTTTTTCTTTCAGCCGGCGGCCTTAGTTCATAATACCAAATCTCATTCGTTGGTTTGCCTTCTTCAAAGAAGATCAAATTGCTTGGTATATCAGTATAAGGGGCAAAGACTCCTTCTCCCAACCTCACTATTGTATGTACATTAAAATCATCTACCAATTGCTTTTTAATCCTTGCCGCAATACCATCAGCAAACAAGGCACCGTTTGGCAATACAATTGCCGCTCTACCGCCTTTTCCAGTCAC
>DASVST010000223.1:0-2910 GCA_036387965.1 Segetibacter sp.
AAATATATGAATAAGGCACTGGCTGTATCTTTAGATTAAATTTTTTAAAAGCATTAAGCGCCTCCTCGTAAGTTGGAAGTTCGTTTGTTGCTTCCACTCCACTTTTATTTGGGTTATATTCATAAGCTTCACGAATCCTTAGCCAAGGCCAGCAGTTATGTAACGGAACAAAATTTGGTATAAAAGAAGTATGATTGCCTAGCTTAAGATGTTTTTTATAATTGGTTTGGTTGATAACCGGATTTAATATCAGGTCATCACCTATAAAAATATAATGTTCAAAACGAGTATTATAAAATTCTTTTAATGCTTGTGAGATGTATCCCTGAAAATAGAATGAACTTTCATAAACCGGAATTACATCCTTACGGTCTCCTGTATAGAATGGAACTATATAAACTATATTAGAGAATCTGCTTTGGTAAATCTTCTCAAGAATGGGTATGTTTTTATCATACTTATGATTGAATATGATAACTAAAAGGACCTTACTTTCCACTTATTAATAAATGTTTTGCTCTTGAAGAATTCTTTTCGACAGGTCTATGCTACTTTTAATGCAGACATCCATATTGTAATACTGCCACTCACCAAACCTGCCTAAGGTATACATACCGATTGTCTTTAGATACTCCTTTATTGTTTGAGTGCTACTTTCATAATTCTCATCAAAAACTACATAAGCATGATCAGAGATATTGTAATCTAAAGGCTCAATAAGGAAAGGATCCTTCTTACCATTTTCCAGCATTTCATCATAACTCTTCCCTCCAATAACTTCGGTTATAGTATAATTTTGCGTAGGAGTAAAAAAGTTTCCTATGTGAATATATCTATGGAAAAAATTGTCACTTTCCGGTATGTATGTCCATGTTCGGCTTGTTGGTTGAGTTCTCCATAGCAGCGTCGAAACTTTGTTGTACTTCAATTTGCCAGCAGCCTCTTTTACCTCTGAAGGGCATTTCAAAATCAAATTTGGAATTATATTTAAAGGAAGTGTACTAATTAATAAGTCATATTCCATTTCGTTATTCACTACCCACTTATTTATAGCCTTATGATATTCGATGCTACTCACATCGCAGTTGTAGCGAATATTTAGTCCTGACGCTAACCTATCTAAAAAAGTATTTTGATTATTGCTTTTTGGATAATAAAACTCTGCGTGAGGCATCTTGTCTTTGGCTATATTAATTAAGCCTTTGAAAAAAGTTTCTTTGTTTGGTATTGGCAATTTCCCCTCAACCCACGAGGGATCCATCTCTGATGGATGTCGGTTCCATATTTTAGCATTGTACGGTAAGAAGTATTCGTCGGTTAACGTGTTACCAAACTTCTTCGTAAACCATTCTTCTAGATTATCGTACTTACCATCATCGTGAGCATTAAGAAAATCTTTCGTAATGTCAATAGCTAACGTTTGATTAAAAGAGAATATTTGTTGAATAGCAAACTCAATGGGATAACTTACCTCGTGCCCCTTAAATCTAATTACAGCATCTCTTGTTACCTTGTTCCAATGGTCTTTTGGCAAAATGTTATTGAAAACAAATTCTAGAACATCATCAAACTTTGAGTTGAAACAATGTCCGCCTATCATGTGATATGCTATTCCTTCAACATCTTTCGTTCTGGCGATACCTCCATATATTGGATTCCTTTCCAATACCTCTACCTGGGCACTATTCATGAGTAATCTTGCAATGCTCAAGCCTGAAACACCAGCTCCTAAAACGGCTATTTTCATAATCCAATTTTAATAAACAACAGGTCTGAAAATATATTTGAATATTGAAGAACTTGCGTCAAGAGTTACAAAGTTTGTGGGTTTCGAAACCTTGAAGTAGAGTTTTTGACTCACATTTAAACTGACCCTTTGTATGAGTAAAAAAGAGTGTGGCTTTATTAACCAGAGATGAGTAGAACTACCGACATCAAATAGTGCGAGATCTGGTTCTATAGTTCCTAATTAATCTAAGTACTACAAAAAAAGCTACAGCTAAAAAGCCACCGATAAAGGCAAAAACCAATGCTGACTTAGCTTTTCCTAACCGTTGTTTTTCTAAAGGTAAAATTGGGCTATCTACGATTTGAATAAATGGTGTTTCCTGACGCATAACCATTCCCGAAGCTTGCAGGTTTTTTGCTAAGTCAGTATACAAAGCACTATTTACCTGAACATCGATACCTTTTCTTTGCGCTCCTACTTGTGAAACTTGCCTTAGCGGGTTAACATTTAAATCGTTTGTAACAGCTATTGAAGTAATGCCCCCTGTAATTAACCGCCTTATAGAATCAGTTTGTCGCTGCAAAATTGCAACATTCTGCCTTGCTTTCTTACTTCTATAATCAACAAAGTATTGAATGGCGTTATTTGTAAGATTCTCTACAAAGATTTTAGCAAATAGTTCGTCTGGACTTTGTAACCTGACAAGAATTAGGTCAATTCGCCTATCTACCCTGAAAATGTTCAATGCACCAGTAACCTCCTGGTGAAAAGTTTTCATGAGACTATCGCGCACTCTATTACCAGGTTGCTGATCTGAAGTAAAAGAAACAGGATACTTAGGTTTATTATTTCCATCTCCTTTGGTTGATAAGTAGTATTGGACGATCAACTGCGTTTTACCATTGATTTCAACAGGAGTCAGAAATGTCCTATCAATCAACTTTCGGCTTTTTAAAAGGTAGATTAGGTTATCACCTTCAAAAGCACTGCTTCCTCCCATATCCACTCCAAACTGCGCTGCTAATCCTGCATAGCCACCCATTGCCGCTTTACCAGATTCTGCAGCAAAAGAAAGTTCTGCAGTATAAACAGGCTTCTTTGAATATGCATAAAAAATACCAGCAACACCAAATAAAATTCCAGTAAGGGCAATCCATAGCCATTTAGAGAACAAATAAGTC
>DASVST010000224.1:0-2339 GCA_036387965.1 Segetibacter sp.
GTCACCAGATTGCTAGAACTGGAGTTGGAATACGGAATTTTTTGCTTAAATAAAACAGAATCATCAATCATCAATTCTACTAGTGCCGTGGAGTCTAAAACACTCCTATTGTTTGCATATAAATACAGGTCATAAGATTTAACATTGGATTGCTTATAGTTTTTTTTTGCTATGCTCAGCACAGCTAATAATGATAGTAAAAAATATAACTGCAAGAAATAACTTTTTCATTATCGCAAAGGTGTAGGGATTTTATCGCCGGTTTTTGCCTCTCGGTAAGGGTGTGACTGCGTTGTATTTCTTTGGTCATTAGGGTCAGTTACCGTACTTGAATTGCTACCCTGATTACGAGATGCACGAAAGGATTGATAAAGCTGATGTCCAGAAAAGCCGTTTCGTATTATTTAGGACTTACGCAAAAGCTAGCGCGGGCTGCCTCAATTCGTGCCGCATATAATTATCGAGAAACCCTTGTTTGAGTTGATAAGTACCCGTTGGTAAATAGTTTGTAATATTGGCAGCTACCTGTTTTTGCATGTTTTGCATGTAAAGCGCTTACTAATAGTATTTAAAAATATTTTTTGAAATGCATTCCACTTATTTTATTATAAAGTAATTCGTGACGGGTACTTAACGCACGTTGTCGTGCGTCAGGCCCTCCAAATGGTCGGCCAGGTACGTGCCCGTGTAATTCACCTGGCTGCTCACCAAAAACTGCCCATAAAGCTGCGCGGTCACTTTCATGGCTTTTCCTTTCAAGTTACACCTTTTGCGTAAGTCCTAGATGATATGGTCGTTCATTAGAGCTGTTACTTAATCAATTACCTTGGCAATACTGTCTCTCTCTAATAAAGCAATTCTCAGCCCATTATTGTGAGTGGAAGCTGTTTCATAATTCATTAAAAAGATAAGAGAGGTTTCTCCTTTAATCATAAATGTTGTGTCCTCTTCATACCGGCCAAAGGTGCTCTTTATAGAATGTATGCCCTTACACAGTAATACCTTCTTGTAAAAAAACTCTGAGCCTGATGTCCACCGTTGAAAAGAGGAATTTGCGTATAACGAATCATCAATTAGCAACCTGAAATTTGCCGCAGTGTCAATGTTGCTGCGGTTAGTTGGATATAAATACACTCTACATTTAGGACCATTGCATTTTTTTGAACGGATGCTTTCAGCTTGTTGAGAGCATCCGATTAAGGCGCATAATAAGAACAAGCCAAATAAATTGTGCATTTTCATAATTACTGATTCGTATTGGTGCTTGGAGTTCTTTCGCCCTTTTTAGCTTCGCGGAAAGGTTTTTTCTCTGTAGTACTCGAATTGCTAGAGCTTGCAGTTTGAGTTTCAGAGTTAGTGCCTTGGTTTAGCAAGCCGTCACGGCCACTTAAATAAGAGCTGAATATTTGACCATCGCTAAATGAATTGCCGTTGCTGCCGTAGCCCATAAAGTTTCCAGGGGTATCATCTCCGGTAAGCCAAGCATGTTCCAAGCTCATATTATGCCCAAATTCGTGCATCATGCCGCTTGCACCTTGGTCAGGTTCTACATATGCAATTTTGCCACTACGCTGAGCTATTCCCCCAGCTTCTCCACCTTTTGCGCTTTTGCCTGTAACATTATCTACAACTACCATTAGGTTGTCGGAGGGGGCTACTTGACTCATACTGGAGACACCTTGGACGTTAATCTTACCTGGTGAGAAGACATAATTCTTCTTTGTGCCTGGTGTCTGATAGCTTCCAGCCAATGTGTTTCTTAACTGACCTCTAAAATCCGAAACCTGTGAATTAAATGCTTTTGCATCAAGATGTGAGGCATTCATCACCTTTATGTTAACATCTATAGTAACATAATAGGTGGTTACACCTGTTTTCTTATCATAGACTGGCTTAGATGTATTGTAATGAATATCACGTCCATCAGGGTCAGTATTATTCACCGGGTTGTTAGCAACGTAAGCGTAAGGACTGATATTGACGTAGTTCTCCGCGTGCGGGTCCACGCTCCACCAGCGGCTGGTGACTTCGGCCTTGACCCGGCCCCGGAGGGAATCGGGCGGCAGCAGGTAGGCCAGGCGGTGCAGGCGGCGGTTGTAGACCACCGAGCCCACCCGGCGCAGGCTGTCGTTGGGGAAGAACTCCGGGTAGGGGGTATGGGCCAATTAACTGGTAAAAATAATTAATCCCTGCCGCCACTGCCATCCCGTGGTATTGCAATACTTGCTAAGCCATTGTTAGCAGGGTACTTGTGCTCATAATGCATGGATGCTAAAACAGAGGTGTGTTGCTTGATAACAAAGACCGTATCCTTGCTGTATCTGCCAAACATCATTTTA
>DASVST010000225.1:0-5251 GCA_036387965.1 Segetibacter sp.
CAAACAGAAGTAAGTAGTGACGCGAAGGAAAGTTTTGCAAGCAGACTTTCAAAAGCCGTTAACAAAACACCCGCTGCTAAACCAGCAAATGCAAATAACACACGAACTCCTGAAAGCAATTCTCTAGCACCTGTTGTAAAGCAGCAGAAACATGAAAAGCTGATTGAAGACATCAAAGATAAAAGCACGAAAGAAGGAGAGCATATCGTTTTACGCCACATAAACTTTTATGGAGGAAGGCATGCGTTTTTGCCTCAGGCATATCCTGCGTTAGATGACTTATTGGAGACGATGCAAAAAGTTCCCACACTTCAGATAGAAATTCAGGGACATATCTGTTGCCAGGAAGGAGAGGGAGATCAAACTGACTTCGATTCGGGTGAGCCTGTGTTATCAGTTACAAGAGCTAAAGCTGTGTATGATTTTTTGATAGAAAACGGAATTGATAAAAAAAGGATGACTTACAAAGGACTTGCTCATAAATTTCCCATTATAAAGGTTGAGACCAACGAAGAAGAAGCAACAATTAACAGGAGAGTAGAGATAAAGATCGTCAGGAAGTAGCTACGGCAGCGTGCTTCTCAATAATGAAAGCTATAGCTTCATCCAATGTAATTCCTGCAAGTTCTAACGCTTCATTTATTTCATCTCTCGATACATTAGCTGCAAACGATTTCTCTTTTAAACGCTTCTTAACTCCTTTGACTTCCATTGCTTCATAACCGTTAGGACGCATTAGAGAATAGGCATGAGTTAACCCGCTTAATTCATCAAAAGCATAGAGCATTTTATCCATTTTTGTTTCCGGCACAACCCCAAAATGATTGGGCCCGTGGGATGCAATCGCCCTGATTATTTCAGGATCAACCTGCCTTGCTTCCAGCTCTTCAATAATTTTTTTGCAATGTTGATCCGGCCATTGATCCCAGTCTGCATCGTGCAGCAGTCCAGCCATTTCCCACCTCCACTGACCTGCTTCATCAAGTTGCTCCTTTTCCGCTGCCCAACTTTTCATAAGATGCGCAACCTGCTTCATGTGAAGCTTTAATCGGTCGTTTAAAACCCAATCGTTGAATAAAGATTCGGCTTCACTTCGTGATAATGTATTTCCCTTGTTTGCTGGATCGCCGAAAGTGGTGCGGTTTAGGTTAAGGCTCATGGTACAAACTTATAACTTTGTTTAGATCATTAAACATCAACAATTTTGATTTTGAACAAGGAATAAATTGAGAGCTTTAGACTACTCTATGGTGTTCTTGGCTGAAGAGTGGGAAATTTGTCAATTAAACTTTTCTGTTCAAGCCAAAGAGTGTTGCTGCCGTTAATCTTAAATGTGTAACCTTTTTTTAAACCCTGTATAATCGAGCCTACAGCAACACCTGTAAGTCCCCCCAAAATATTTCCAAATACAAACGATTCTCCACGCCCTGCTTCAAAACCTTCTGGATTAGATTCGCCGGATACTAAACCTAAAATTCCGAGTGTTCCTCCACCAATAGCGTAACCAATTAATGCACCGTTCCCCTTGCTTCTTTTAGTTTTGATGACACCTATACTTGAAACAGGTATTTCAACTCTTTCTTTATTCTTATACAGAATTTTTGAGCTATCAGTTCTACTCTTGTAAATTATAATTGAACTGGTTGTTGTTCCGCCGTAAAAACCTTTTGCGAACTTTTCTCCTGTGGGAGAAAACAATCGAATAAATATTTTTTTCTGAGCATGTATTGTAGAACTAGATAACAAGGTTATTAGTACCAAAAGGAAGAATTTTCTCATGCGCTTTTTTTAAAAGATATCAACTATTCTCGATCGAAAATATTTTTAGTTTGGCAGGTGATGAATTCTCAAGCTCTCTTTCCTTGCTCAGAGTATTAAAACTTACACATAATCCCGGCCAAAACTGCTTCAATCACCCACTTCTCCACAACCTCTCCACACCAAAATTTTCTCATTTTCAACCATCCTTCTTTTACTGTATGTTCGCTAAACTAAATTGAGAACAGTGAGATTAAAGTCATTAGAAATCAAAGGGTTTAAAAGTTTTGCTGATAAAACGGTTGTAAATTTTGATGAAGGTATTACCGGCATCATTGGGCCAAACGGTTGCGGAAAGAGCAATATCATCGATAGCATTCGTTGGGTGATTGGTGAGCAGAAGATCAGCCAGCTTCGTAGTGAAAACCTGGAAGCTTTGGTTTTCAATGGCAGCCGTACACGTAGCGCAAGTGGTCTTGCAGAGGTTAGCCTTACGTTTGAAAATACAAAGAACCTGTTGCCAACTGAGTTCAGCACCGTTACCGTTACCCGTAAGTTTTATAAAAATGGCGAAAGCGAATATCGCCTGAATGATGTTAGCTGTCGATTGAAGGATATTCATAACCTGTTTATGGATACCGGCGTCAGCACTGATAGCTATGCCATCATCGAGCTTGGAATGGTGGATGACATCATCCGTGATAAAGAAAACAGTCGCCGTAGAATGCTGGAGCAAGCAGCAGGAATTACCATCTATAAAACCCGTAAGAAAGAAGCAAAAGCAAAACTCGAACTTACAGAAGCTGATCTTAATCGTATCGAGGATTTGTTGTTTGAAATAAATAACCAGCTTAAAACACTTGAGAACCAGGCAAAAAAAGCTGAGAAATATTACGAGATAAAGAAGGAATATAAAGAGGTAAGTGTTGAGCTTGCAAAAGCATCGCTTCAGGGTTTTAATGATACTTATACTGAACTGAATACTCAGCAAGAAACTGAAACCGATAAGAAGATAAAGCTTGAGGCAGAGATAGCAACAGAAGAAGCTGGAATAGAGCAGGAGAAGGTTGGCTTCATTGAAAAGGAAAAGGCATTGCAGGCTATGCAGCATGAGTTTAATGATCTTGTACAAAAGCTTCGTACACAAGAGAATGAAAAGAACCTTGCAAGCCAGAAACTTCAATATTTAAAAGAAAAAGAAACAAGCCTTAAAAACTTTTTGCAAAAAGCAGAAGGTCAACTAACAGGTATTGATGAGTCGATATCTTTTACAGGAGTTCAACTTGGCGAAGAAGAGGGAAAGCTTGCAAACCTGCAGGAACAATTAGATGCTGCAAAATCATCAGTAGAAACAAAGCGAAGCATATTTGATGAGAAGCGTAGCGCTGTTGATCAAATCCGTCGTCAGTACCAGGAAATTCAACGTAAGCAATTCGATGCAGAAAAGAAAGTTGCTGTCGCAGATGCTTCAATTCAAAATTTACAAAGAGCATTAACGCAGTTGCAGGAAGAGAGGCAACAACGTGAAACGCAGTTAAAAGAATTGGAAGAGCAACGTGTAACTAAAGATCAAGAACTCGAAAATAAAAAGGTAGACCTAACGCAATTGCAGGAGCAACACGAAGCTACCAAACAACAGATTTTACAAACTCAGCAGGAAGTTGAAGTATTGCGTAACAAGCTTGCAGAAGAAAGCCGGAAGCTTGATGCAAAGCGCAACGAACATGCACTATTAAAGAGCATGATCGACAGCATGGAAGGCTATCCTGAAAGTGTAAAGTTCTTACACAACAATACCAATTGGAATCATACTGCACCAATTCTTACGGACATCATTTATGTAAAAGAAGAATATCGTGCAGCAGTTGAAAATGTTTTGGAGCCTTACCTCAACTTTTATGTGGTAAATGATCTTGAGGAAGGTTTGAAAGCGGTGAACCTATTAGATGCAAATCAAAAAGGAAAAGCAAATTTCTTTCTGCTTGATAAAGTCAACAACTACGAGAAGGGAGCGGAGCATCAACCTGCGCAAACTATTCGTGCAATGGATGTTATAGAGGTTGATGAAAAGCATCGCCGCCTTGCAGAATATTTGTTAAGCAATGTTTATATAGCTGAAAACGAAAGTGCCTTACAGGATAGTAACGGCGCTGTTGTTTTAGAAAAACATGGCAAGTTCGTGAAGGGGAAGTATTCATTAACGGGTGGAAGTGTTGGCTTATTTGAAGGAAAGAAAATCGGTCGTGCAAAGAACTTAGAGAAATTAGGTGAGCAAATTGGAACACAGGATTTGATAGTAACCGAACTGAAAGCTGAGATCCAGGCTAAACATAACCAGGTTATTGGCTTCAATCAACAGCTAAAAGAAAATGCAATCAGGCAAACGCAACAGGAAATAAACAACCTTACAAACCAGGTGTTTTCACTTCAAAACAAAATTGAAAACCTAACTGCTTCGCAAACAAATAGCTTAAAGAGATTAGAAGATCTTGAAGCGAATCTAAAGACAAATGAAAGTTCAATAGCTGTTGTAAAAGAAGAATTAGTTGGACTGAATGAGCAGCTTCATACTGCTTCGGAGTCAATGAAAACACAGGAGCAGGATTATCGTGCAGCAGAACAGGAATACCAGGAAGTAAATCGTTTGTTCAATGAAAATAATCTTCAGCTTACAAGACAGCAAAGTAAAATCTCTGCTTTAAGAACTGAGTTGCAATTCAAGCAAAATCAATTGAATGATTTAAAGCAACAGATAGAAACAAACACGGTTCAATTGCAACAGGCTTCAGAAAGCATTGCAGAAAATGAAGCAACACTAAAAGAGGCAGAAGCATTTTTAGTGAACCTAATGCGCATGAAGGAAGAGGAAGAGAAGAAACTAAATGAAGCAGATCAGGCTTATTATAACCTTCGAAATGCTTTGAGTGAAAAAGAAAGTGAGTTGCGCCACAAAGTAAAAAGCCGTGAAATGCTGGATCATTTACTTTCAGAAATCAAGGATAAAGTAAATGAGTTAAAGCTTCAGTTAGCTGGAATGAAAGAAAGGTTAAGTGTGGAGTTCAGGATTAACCTTGATGAAATAATAGACCAGGCAAGAACAACAGAAACTTCTTTGGAAGACTTGCAGGCTTCTTCAGACAAAATGAAAAAGCGTTTAGAAAACATGGGCGAAGTAAACCCAACTGCTATTGAAGCTTTCCAGGAAATGAAGAAGCGTTACGACTTTATTGTCGAGCAAAAGAATGACCTGGTAGATGCAAAGGATAGTTTGATGCAGACAATACAGGAAGTTGAAGCGACAGCAAACCAGAAGTTTCTTGATACGTTTAATGCAGTGAAAGAGAACTTCCAAAAAGTTTTCAAGGCGTTATTTACTGAAGAAGACATGGGTGATCTTGTTCTTGAAAACCCGGAGAACTTAGCTGAAACAGGAATTGATATTATAGCAAAGCCAAAAGGAAAAAAGCCAAGCAGCATAGGTCAATTAAGTGGT
>DASVST010000226.1:0-1692 GCA_036387965.1 Segetibacter sp.
TATATGCATGGAATTTACCAGCCAGGAAATCGGAGAAAAAATGAGCATAAGTCCACGTACAGTAGAAAGCATAAAAGACAGGCTAATGGAACGTTTCGGCGTTAAAAATACAGCCGGCTTGGTTTTCTATGTTGTAAAAAACAATCTTGTTGATTAAGTACTTAATTTATTGGAAGCCTTAATCTTTATATTCTTTCTTGCTCTTTTTATCTACGCTGTAATATCTATTCCATTCTTCAAAAACTCTGGATTAAGCAGACTACAAATTGCTTCTGTTTTCATAATTAAGATCTTAGCAGGTATTGCTTACGGGTGGTTTTATAAACTACCAAAATACTACGCAGGTGCTGATACATGGCGGTTTTATCGCTTGAGCCTTGAGGAAAAGAAATGGCTTCTGAATGATCCTGCCGCTTTTATAAAAGATCTGTTTGTACATGGCTATAACAAAACAGGAAACTTGTTTGCAGGTGAAAATTCTTATTGGAATGATCTTAAAAGCAATGTACCAGTGAAGATGATGGCTTGCATGAATGTTGTTACAAATAATAGTTATTACACCAACATTATCCTGTTCAATTTTCTTTTTCTCTTTGGCTTAGTGGCTGTATTCAAAATGTTCAACCACATTTACCCGGAGAAGAAGTGGCTTATTTTTATCGGAATCTTTTTACTGCCTTCAACACTGTTTTGGTGCAGTGGTATTCATAAAGATGGATTGATACTTTCGGCAATTGGCTTGCTGACTTATAACTTTTATAAGCTACTTCAAAAAGAAGGAAAGCCACTTTCAAGGATAATCGTCATTATCGTTTGTATAATATTCATCTTCCCGCTAAGAAATTATGTAACGCTTGCTTTGTTACCAGCTCTTTTGTGTTGGAGCATAGCATATAAGTTTGAAAGAAGTTCGCTTGTAATTTTTACTTCAATATATGCGATAGGAATAGTTCTGTTTTTTGCTAGCACACATATACATCCCTCCTTAAACTTCCCGCAATTTATTGTTGAGAAACAAAGTGAGTTCAGGCGGCTTGAAGGAAGTTCAGAAATCAATCTGCAACCACTAAAGCCAACGTTTATAAGCTTCGTTGAATATTTTCCTTCAGCGATCGATATGGCTTTGTTTCGACCTCATATTAATGAAATAAAAAACTTTAGTTACATACCCGCTATTTGCGAAATCATATTACTTGTTTTTCTTTTGATTCTGTTCCTGTTTTTTAGAAACAGGAACAGAATTGACAATAAGAAAAGTAATTTTTTCTGCATCTTTTTTGGGCTGAGTTTGCTTATAATAGCAGGTTATACAATTACCTTTTCAGGCGCAATCGTAAGGTACAGGAGCCTTGCACTACCCTTGATAATAACTCCACTTCTCTGTAATATAGATTGGCAAAAATTGCTGAATAGAGTGATGCCGATTAAAGGATTGCGACGCAACGATGATGCCCAGAGAACCTAAGTTGGTACCAAAAATTCATACTTGTACAGCTTCTTCTTTTGTAACTACTGAAGCATGCATCTTTTGCAAGAAGCGATGCATGGCCAACATATCTTTTATATCATCTGCCACAAGTAAAAACATTTTACCTGTCTGTTTCAGGCGAGCTTTGTTCGTTCCTGTTTGCAGATAATCAAGTACATTTTTGAAAAGCTCTGACTCGAAGTAAGGAGAGTCGGGACGGTTGA
>DASVST010000227.1:0-13032 GCA_036387965.1 Segetibacter sp.
GGAACAGAAAATGTATTTGGCTTTGGTTCAATAGCTATAGGTGTGGTAAAAGGTAATCAGATTAACTTTTATGTTGCTGATAGTGATAAGCAATGGGTCCTGAATTCAAAAGTGAGCCTATCTATTCCTCCGGGTAGTAGCGACGTATTTGCAATTGGTACCGAAGCAATAGCTGTAGTAATAGGTGACAAAATAAACTTCTATACAACCAATGAAGAGGGACAGTGGATCTTGAAGCCGGAAGCAGCGATGACAATTCCTACTGAGAATGATGGAGTTTTTGCCTTTGGCAGAGAATCAATAGGTGTTATCAAAGGAAAGCAAATTGATTTTTATACTTTACGTAGTAAATGGAAATACGTTTTAGATGCCGAAAGAAGCTTTACGGTTCCCTCTGATTTTGATGGGGTTTTTGCATTTCACCAATATCAATTATTAGTGAGTAAGGGAAACACCGTACAAGTGTTTCGTAGAGACGAATTCGGACAATGGACTAAAGATACCGGGGCAGGGCTTACGCTTAAATAGTTCTAAATCGGATATCATTAAAACAAAAAATCCCCTGAAAACAGGGGATTTCTTATCTTCTTGTGTAAATACCTTCTAAGGGAAAATACCTAACTCAGCATAGCTAGTGGCAACTTTATTAATGGCGCATACGTAAGCTGCGGTTCGCATATCCGGAATTTGCGGATTTGCTTTCCATATCTCCATAATTTCTCTTGTTGCAGTAATCATCGTTTCTTCTAATCCGCTATGTACTAAATCAACTTCATCAGCTCCATGCTCAATAAAGTTTCTTTCAATTGTACTTACACTTTTACCTGTTAGTTCTTCTATCTGTCCTAAGATATGTTTGTTCAGATTCTCCTGGAAACGCTTTTCCAAACGACCATAACGCACATGACTCAAATTTTTCAGCCACTCAAAATAACTTACAGTTACACCACCAGCATTTAAATACATATCTGGCACAACTAAAATATTCCTTGCAGCAAAGTTTTCATCAGCTTCCGGTGTTAACGGGCCATTTGCAGCTTCACCAATAATCTTTGCTTTTACCCGTGGTGCATTTTCTCCGTTTATAACATTTTCAAGTGCAGATGGTAATAAAATATCACACTCTAATTCCAGCGCATCGGTATTCTTCACCAATGTTTTCGAACCGGGAAAATTCAATAACGATCCATTCTGTTTTCTAAACTTAAATACTTCTTCTTCATTCAAGCCATCAGCGTTATAAATTGCACCTTCAAACTCAGCAATTGCTATCACTTTACAACCACCTTCTCTAAAGTATTTTGCGCAATGGTAGCCTACGTTTCCTAATCCTTGAACTACAACTGTTTTACCTGCAAGACCTGTTGTTAATCCTACCTTCTCCATTACGTCAGGCATATTACAAACCTCCCGTATTCCATAATAAACACCCAAGCCTGTAGCTTCCGTTCTGCCACGTACACCACCTTGCGAAACTGGCTTTCCTGTAACGCAACCAGCTGCATCAACCTCACCCGGATGCATGGCAACATACGTATCTAAGATCCACGCCATTTCTCTTGCACCTGTACCATAATCAGGCGCAGGAACATCAGTGCCGGGACCAATAAAGTTTTTCTTGATTAGTTCAGCAGTATAACGACGGGTTATCTTTTCCAACTCATAAACGGTATACTTTTTCGGATCGATTTTTAAACCGCCTTTACCGCCCCCAAACGGCACGTTTACAATCGCACACTTGTAAGTCATTAATGCAGCAAGTGCCATTACCTCATCCTGGTTTACTTCAAGGCTAAAACGAATACCACCTTTACATGGCGTTTTATGATGACTATGTTGTACGCGATACGCTTCAATAACTTCAATGCGATCACCAATACGAACCGGAAATCTCATTTGGTAAACACTGTTGCAAACCTTAATCTGCTCCAGCACTCCGGGATCCCAGCCTGTAAACTTAGCAGCTTTGTCAAAGCTTCTTTCAACGCTTTGAAAAAAGCTGTATGGTTGTTGTCCTGACATGTGAATTCTATTTTATTTTTCTTTTAAATTTTGTTTATCAGCAGTCGTTCTTTATTCAACATCGTTGTGTCACTCACTTGTACACCTGTGCCTATCTCATCTTTTCAGAGCTATAGTGGGTAATCTTATAACAACAAAATCATTCCACTACAAATCCCCTCTTTCAAGTTTGCTTATTTTTCTATCTAACCTTACAACGTATAGTATAAGCCCTATCAAAATTGTTGATGCTATTGCTAATACAACGTATATTTTACCTGCAGCTCTCATTATGCCTTCCTTATCTGTTGCATCCACATCCTGGGCAAGTGCCATATTAGATATAGTTATTGCAAACACAACCATCAATATTTTAAACCATTTATGCATTAGCAAGTTGTTTTTCTTTAATCAATGCAAATCTAATTTTCAAGGTAGTTATCCAAACAGCCAGTAAAGTCCAACCCGCTACTGCAGGCCAAAAAACCATTCTCATCGTTGGGTCCAAATCACTTCCATTCATACCAGGGTTTCCTTCTGCTCCCTGCCCGCCCGGATGTAAACTTTCTACCATTCGTGGTATTATCCAAAGTGTAGGAATAAGCATTGCACAGGCAAAAATGTTATAAACCGCAGCTACTTTAGCCCGTTTATCTATATCAGGAATAGAATTACGCAAAACGAAATATGCAGCATAAATAAGAATGGCTATCGCTGCCCCCAATTGCTTCGGATCGTTGCTCCATGGTTCGCCCCAGGTATAGTTTGCCCAGATAGCACCTGTAATCAAGCCTAGTAAACCAAATACAATCCCCATTTTAGCATACTCAGCAGCATATATATCAGCTTTGAAAGAAGGCTTTCGTAAAAATATAATGGAGTAAATAACAGAAACAATGAACAATATCATCATCCCAAACCACATAGGAACATGAAAGAAAAGGTTGCGGATTGTTTCGTACAAGTTGCCTACATAAGGAACTTTAATAAGCAACCCTGCAATGAAAGTATACAACAGGAGAATGACAGATAATATTTTCCACCAGGATTTTCTAATCATGGTTGTTTCGTTAGTGACAAGCAAACAAGTTTAAGCAGTACAGCTTCTAAAAAATTAAAGATGCAAAAATAGGGGAAAGAAACTTTGTGACATTTTAATCATCTTACTAATCCTTCCATAAGAATGGAAACAAGATGACAGCAAGCAATATTACCATCGCATCTAAACCTATTAATAACAAAACCATTTGCGATAAGCCGGCTTGTATAACTGATGAGAACGCTGTTGTAGAGATCTTCATTAATAATAATAATTGCGGTATAATTATCGGGAAACCCATTATAGACATTAGTGCAGCGTTCTGTTGTGCTTTTGCGGCGATAGCTGCAAGAAAAGTAAAAACCAGGCTCAAACTAATGCCTCCCAGACATGCTAATCCTATAAATTGTAATCCGTTTCTCAACGGGTTGCCCATCAGTAATTGAAATAGCAATAAGCTAAGAAGGCTCATCAATAACATGAGCAATGCATTGAAAATTAATTTAGATAAAACATAATCGCGAGGACCTGCTATTGAATAGAAATACAACATTCTACCCCGGCTTTCCTGTAGAAAACTTTTTGCAACGGCGTTGATGCAAACAAATAACTGGATCATCCAGAATAAGCCGTTCCACACTTCATCCTCCGGTTGGCCCATTGCGAGGTATAAAACAAAAATAGTAGAAGCTACATAGAGAAGAATACCATAGAAGCTATACTGCTGGCGAACTTCAAGCAGAACATCTTTTTTAAGAAGTGCAAGTATGGATTTATTCATGAACACTCATATTCTGGTGAGGATATTTGTCCGTTATGATTTTAGTGATCACTGCAAGGGGTGAAAGGTATTTGTTATAATATTCAAAAGCGTTGTTTTGGAGAGACTCATGGTATTCCGGATTTTCAATTACGCTAAGTATTGCTTTTTTTATGTCGGCTATTTCGCCTGTTGTACTCACAATGTTTTTGCCATCTTCAAGTGGTTCTGGTAATTGATTAGAAATTTTGGTTGAAATGATAGCCTTTTTCATCGCCATAAATTCTGCAAGTTTCCATCCATGACAATTTAATACGACAGGAGTATTGAAGACTACAACCGATTTTTTTATTTTGTTTAGGTATTCTTTTAAGGGGTATAACCTATCAACAGTATCATCCTCGTAACCTTGAATTTCTTTTCTTTTCCGTGGGGTAAATCCGCCTTCAAATTTGATTTCGGTAATCTCTTTGCAAGCTTTAATAAAATTTCTTCTAAGATTATTGCTCACCGGTTCCTTCTTCCAAAGAGTGGAAGTAAAGAAAACATATCTGCCCGGTTTTTCATCATTTAGATATTCACTCAGTGGCAGTCTTTCATTCTGTTTATAATAGCAAATAAAAAATTGCTTCCAGTTTGTTAGTCTTTTCTTATAAGACAAATAGTTTTTTGCTGCACAAAATAACATCTCAGGTGAACTCCAAATCTTAATACCAAAAGATGGACCTATGGAAACTAGCTTTGGGTGATTGGTATTGAAGTTCAGGTTCACTTTATAGTAAGCATCGCACCACTGTAGCGCGTCCTTGTCAATGGCATCAGAATCATCAGAGTCGATTATTATTTTCTTCTCTTTATTATTTAAGTGAATGATTGCTGCAAATGTTCGTTGTTTTAAGTTGCTTGGAAACCGTTTCGTGGAAAACTTCACTTTTCCCTTTCCAAAATGTTTTTGAAAGCCATAGATATAATAGGAACCATAAAATACATCACAGCCGGAAAAAATGAAAACCATATTAGTGACTAATTAGATTTCTCATTGTAACATTTACGGCAGCGTGGCTCATAAATATCCATCTCACCAATTACTACCTGCCCTTCCTGCTCTGTTTTGCGATAGGAGATATTTGCAAGATGCCCGCACTTGACACAAATGGCGTGGAGCTTAGTTATAAAATCAGCAACTGCAAGTAATTTGGGCATCTGTCCAAACGGTTTACCTAAATAATCCATATCCAAACCGGCGACAATAACTCTTGTACCTCTTAGTGCAAGTGCTTCACAAACATTACAAATCTCATCATCAAAAAACTGTGCTTCGTCTATGCCTACGATATCTACATCATCTGCCATTAATAAGATCGTCTGAGAATTATCTATCGGGGTAGAATGAATAAAGTTAGAATCGTGGCTCACTACTTTAACATCATCATACCTTACATCAATTGCAGGCTTAAAAATCTCCACCCTAAGATTTGCAATCTTAGCTCTTTTCAGCCGCCGGATAAGTTCTTCGGTTTTACCGCTAAACATACTTCCACAGATAACTTCAATCCATCCGCGCCTCTCACCAGATATATTAGGTTCAATAAACATTAGAAACACTTAAATTTGTTCTACAAAGAAATAAATTAAGGCTGTTGCCTTACAAACTTCCAAATGTAAACGAATCCCATGGAAAGAGTGGGTATTTTAATCAACAAACTACAGGAGCAGCTTAACCAGCAAGCTGATGCTAAGAGTATGCTTGTAACAGTACAAATGCTCAATGCCGAGCTGATGCAAAACCTGCAGCAGAAAAATGGTCATTCTGCCTCGAAAGTCTCTGTTGTAATGCCCAATAATTATGCAGCGGCTGCGACTGAGGGAATGCCAGTGTCAGAAAAAATCATTTTAGAATCTATACAGCCGATTAAGCAGCAAGAGGAAGTTGAAACCATTAGTTTAGTACCAGAACTTGTACCTGTTGAAACTATTAATGAGACAAAAATACAAGGACCGATAAAGGTAGAAGAACCGGTAAAAGAGACACCGGTGAAAAGAGAACATTCCTCCTGGATCTTCGATCCGATTGAAGCTCCAACTTTAGCACACCAGGAAAAGATTGTTTATGAACTCAATGTTTCGATGTCTGGAGAGGAACCCACTGTGAACGATAAGCTGAAAACGAATAATGCAGAAGTAGCTCACATTTTACATGAGGTGCCTATAAAAGATTTAAAAAAGGCAATAAGTATAAATGACCGACATAGGTTTATTGAAGATCTTTTTAGAGGAGATGAAACAATGTATGAGAGAAGTATAAAGACAATAAACAACTTTAATAATTATGCTGAAGCAGAGTTCTGGATGCAACGGGAGTTAAAACTGAAATTAGCTTGGGATAATAACAGCACGCAGGTAAAGTTGTTTGATCAACTTGTTAGAAGGCGATTTTCCTGAATATAATTTATGATCTTGTCTGTGGATCCTCGTTTATTGTAAACGTATTTTTTTGAAGCTTTAGCAGCTGAAAAATAATCTTCATCTTTTTGCAACAGCTTCTGTAATAGTTGTTCCAGTTCCAGTGCATTCTCTATAGTAAAGCCTCCGCCAAATTCAACCAATTCTTCTGCTTCAATATATTTTTCAAATTCAGGTCCGAAAACAACCGGCTTTTCATACACGGCAGCTTCTAAAACATTATGAACACCGTCGTTGCCGAAGGCCCCCCCTACATAGCAGATCGTAGCATACTTATATAAACTGCTAAGCATCCCGATACTATCAATGATCAACACATTTTTTTCTTCATCAAACTCTTCATTCCTGATTTCCGAAAAAAGCATAGAGCGTTTATAAAGAGCTCTGCACTCATCAATTCTTTCTTTACCTACATTATGTGGAGCTATGATAAATTTAATGCGAGGATTGGTGTTTGCAAAATGATCAAGTTCTTCGTCATCTTCGAGCCACGTACTTCCGGCAACTATAACATCAGCATTTGCTATAAATTTCTCAATAAAATCTATAGCAGTAAAATTTTCAGCTATCTCAATAACCCTATCGAACCTGGTGTCTCCTGCTATGGTCACTTTATCTGCAAAACCGATGGAAGCTAACAGATCTTGTGATGATCTATTTTGTACAAAAATCTGTCTGAAACAAGCCAGCATTTCTCTGTGCAACTTACCATGACCTTTAAAGAAAATCTGGTCTTTTCTAAAAACTCCTGAAATGAGTAAAAGTGGTATCTGTTGCTTACATGCTTCGGAAAGATAATAGTACCAGAATTCATACTTAACCAACAACATCAGTTTAGGCTTGACTATGTTTATAAACCTGGTAGCATTGGTGGGACTATCCATCGGCAGGTAAAACACATAATCTGCACCTTCATAATTTTTTCTTACTTCATAACCCGATGGAGAAAAAAAGGTTATTAAAATCTTGAATTTTACATTTTGAATTTTTAATTTTTCAATTACTGGTCTGCCTTGTTCAAACTCACCAAGTGATGCACAATGCATCCAGATAATACTATCACCTGGTTTAATGGCGTCTTCCACATGTCTCATTATGTTTTTCCTACCTTCTGTCCAAAGCCGGGCTTTTGGGTTAAAAGGTAATATTACCTTCAACAGCAAAGGGTATAACCAAATAAAGCAGTTGTAAAGGAATTTCATCACCTTCAAAATTCATTAAATACCTCAAAAATAGCTTATCAAGTACACTAAATAAGTATGCAATGGTTTAAAAGGCCATTTTTTAATGTAGTTTTGCCGCCATCCAAAAATTTATATGCGCCCTATCCAAATGGTAGATACAAAGTCTCAATACCTTAAAATTAAGGATGATGTTGATGCTGGTATCCATGCCATACTTGATAGCGCTGCATATATAAATGGTAAGGCTGTGCAAGATTTTATGGGAAACCTTTCCAGCTATTTGAATGTTAAATACACAATACCCTGCGCAAACGGTACCGATGCATTGCAGATTGCCATGATGGCCTTAGACCTGCAACCCGGCGACGAAGTGATAACTCCCTCTTTCACCTATATAGCTACTACAGAAGTGATGGCTTTATTAAAGCTGAAGCCTGTTTTTGTAGAGGTAGATACCAAAACCTTCTGCATTGATCCTTCAGCTATTGAAGAAGTAATAACCAGTAAAACAAAAGCGATTGTTCCCGTTCATCTCTATGGTCATGCCGCTAATATGGAAGCCATAATGACAATTGCACAGAAGTATAATCTTTATATAATTGAAGATAATGCGCAGGCTATTGGTTGTGATTATACTTTTTCTGATGGAAGAGTTCAAAAAACAGGAACCATTGGAACAATTGGTGCAACTTCTTTTTATCCATCAAAAAACCTAGGTGCTTTTGGCGATGGAGGTGCAATTTTTACGAATGATGCGGCTTTAGCGGATAAGATGCAGGTTATTGCAAATCATGGACAAAAAGTTAGGTATTATCACGATATAGTTGGATGCAATTCAAGATTAGATTCTATACAGGCAGCCATTTTAGATGTTAAGCTTAAGCAGTTAGATAACTACATTGCTGCGCGACAGAAAGCTGCTGCTTATTATAATCAAGCTTTCTCAAACAACTCGAAAATTACTGTCCCTTTTGTTGATTCATATAGTAACCACGTGTATCATCAATACACATTAATTTTAGATGGAGTTGATCGCAATGGTTTAAATAAATATCTTGCTGAAAATAAAATTCCTTCAATGATTTATTACCCGGTTCCTGCACACAAACAAAAAATGTTTGATGCTTTTGGTGGCAGTAACTATAATCTTCCGCTCACTGACTGGCTAACAGAAAGAGTGATCTCTTTACCGATGCATACAGAGTTAGATGAGGAACAATTATCTTATATAACACAACATGTTTTAAACTATACTAACCCTTAATACTAATAAATGAAAATCGCTGTTGTAGGTACTGGATACGTAGGATTGGTTACAGGTACTTGTTTTGCCGAAACGGGTAACACAGTTACTTGCGTTGATATTGATGAAAGGAAAATTGAAAAACTTTCCAGTGGACAAATTACCATATTTGAACCTGGGCTTGAAAAACTTTTTCACAGAAATATTAAAGAAGACAGATTACATTTTACCACCAATCTCGAAGAAGGAATTCGCAATGCGAAGATCATATTTCTTGCCCTGCCAACACCACCCGGTGAAGATGGAAGTGCAGATTTAAAATACATATTGAAGGTGGCAGATGACTTAGGGAAAATAATGACTGATTATAAAGTTATTGTTGATAAAAGCACTGTGCCTGTCGGAACATCAAAAAAAGTACATGATGTTATCGCAAAAAATGCATCAGTGGAATTTGATGTGGTAAGTAACCCAGAGTTTTTACGCGAAGGTGTAGCTGTTGATGATTTTATGAAACCAGATCGGGTAGTAATAGGTACAACTTCTGAAAGAGCACAAAAGGTTCTTACGGATCTATACGCTCCTTTTGTAAGGCAGGGCAACCCTATCATTTTTATGGATGAAGAATCTGCTGAGTTAACAAAGTATGCAGCTAATTCATTTCTTGCTACAAAAATCACTTTTATGAATGAGATTGCTCGTTTATGTGAGTTGTTTGGTGCAGATGTAGATTTAGTAAGAAAAGGAATTGGAAGTGATGAAAGAATCGGAAAAAGGTTTTTGTTCCCAGGCATTGGTTATGGTGGAAGTTGTTTTCCAAAAGATGTAAAAGCATTGGTTAAATCGGCCGAAGATGTCAAGTACAATTTCAGAATTTTAAAATCTGTTGAAGAAGTTAATGAAGAACAGAAGCTTTATCTTCTGCCAAGAATAAAAAAACACTTCGGATCTCTTTCAGGTAAGACGTTTGCATTGTGGGGACTGGCTTTCAAACCAAATACAGATGACATTCGTGAAGCTCCCGCTTTAGAAATGATAGATCAATTGTTGAAAGATAATTGCGTGGTTAAAGTCTTTGACCCTGAAGCAATGAACAATGTGAAAGCTATCTTTGGCGATAAAATTGTTTATAGTGAAAGTCAGTATGAAGCCTTGGAAGGGGCCGAAGCATTAATAATCGCAACAGAATGGGCTGAGTTTAGAACACCCGATTTTGACAGAATAATGAAGGTAATGCCATCGAAAATAATATTTGATGGACGCAATCTATTTGATTTAGATAAAATGCAGGAATGTGGTTTTCATTATGAGAGTATAGGAAGAAGAACAGTAACAAATAAGCAACCATGACTAAAAAAAGAATTTTAATAACAGGTGCCGCAGGTTTTCTCGGTTCACATTTATGCGATAGATTTTTAAAGGAAGGCTTCCATGTTATTGCCATGGATAACCTTATAACCGGTGACTTAAAAAACATTGAACACATTTTTCATCGGGAGGATTTTGAATTTTACCATCACGATGTTTCAAAGTTTATCCATGTGCCGGGAGACTTAGATTATATACTTCACTTTGCATCACCCGCAAGCCCTATAGACTATTTAAAAATTCCTATTCAAACATTAAAAGTTGGTTCCTTGGGAACACACAATTGTTTGGGTTTAGCAAAAGATAAAAAGGCCAGAATTCTTGTTGCATCAACCAGTGAAGTTTATGGAGATCCCTTGGTTCATCCGCAGGATGAAGAATATTGGGGGAATGTAAATCCTGTTGGTCCGAGAGGTGTGTACGATGAGGCAAAACGCTTTCAGGAAGCCATCACGATGGCTTATCACACCTACCACGGCGTTGAAACAAGGATTATTAGAATATTCAACACCTACGGTCCAAGAATGCGCTTGAACGACGGAAGAGCGTTACCTGCATTTATCGGTCAGGCTTTACGTGGTGAAGATCTAACTGTATTTGGAGATGGTTCTCAAACACGATCTTTTTGTTACGTTGATGATTTAGTTGAAGGAATTTATAAATTACTTATGAGTGATTATGCCAGTCCTGTAAACATTGGCAATCCAGACGAAATAACATTGAAGGAATTTGCTGAAGAAGTTTTGAAGCTTACAAATTCTCATGTGAAAATCATTTATAAGCCATTACCCGTTGATGATCCAAAACAACGTCGTCCGAACATTACTAAAGCACGAGAAATACTTGGATGGGAACCTAAGGTTTCACGATCAGAAGGTTTAAAAATCACTTATGAGTATTTTAAATCATTGCCAAAAGAGGAATTGAATAAGCAGCCGAAAGAATTTAATAGTAAGTAATGTACACATCAATTGTAAATAAAGAATCGAAGATTGCAGTGATCGGATTAGGCTATGTTGGCTTGCCAATTGCGCTTGAATTTGCCCGCAAAGTTTCAGTTATAGGCTTTGATATTAATGAGAGTAGGATCGAAATGATGAGGAATGGAATTGATCCCAGCAATGAATTAGACAGAGACGCTTTTGATGGCTGTGATATTACGTTCACAAGTTCGCTTGAAGAATTAAGAGAAGCAAAATTTTTTGTTGTTGCAGTTCCTACTCCTGTTGATCATCATAACGTACCCGATTTAACCCCGGTAAAAAAAGCTTCTGAAACAATTGGTAAAGTAGTTAAGAAGGGAGATTATATAATTTTTGAATCAACAGTATACCCAGGTTGTACCGAAGAAGATTGTCTCCCTATAATTGAGAAGTTAAGTGGCTTGAAAATGTGTGACGATTTTAAACTTGGCTATTCACCTGAAAGAATAAACCCGGGAGATAAGGAGCATACTTTACAAACTGTAGTAAAAGTTGTATCGGGTTGTGATGCTGAATCACTTGAAGAAATTGCGAAAGTTTATGAGTTGGTTGTTACTGCCGGTGTTCACAGAGCATCTTCTATAAAAGTTGCTGAAGCTGCAAAGATCATTGAAAACACACAGCGTGATTTAAATATTGCTTTGATGAATGAACTGTCCATCATCTTTGATAAAATGGGCATTAATACCTTTGAGGTTTTAGAAGCTGCCGGAACAAAATGGAACTTCTTAAAGTTTTTTCCAGGATTAGTTGGTGGTCATTGTATTGGTGTCGATCCTTATTATCTTACCTATAAAGCAGCAGAACTTGGCTTTAATTCTCGAGTAATTCTTGCAGGTCGTTATATCAACGATAACATGGGCAACTATGTTTCAAAAAAGATCTTGCAGCATGTTATCCAAAACAGTGAGAATGTAAAAGAGGCTAAAATTCTCTTTATGGGTGTTACATTTAAAGAGAATGTAAGCGATATAAGAAATTCAAAAGTGGCTGATGTTATTAAAACCTTACAAGGATATCACCTTAATATTTTTGTTACAGATCCATATGCTGACAGTGGTGATTTACAACATGAATACGGCTTTGGACTGCTTGATGAAGTTGGCGATGGGTATGATGCAGTAATAGTAAGCGTTCCGCATCAACCATATCTTAAATACGATGATGCATATTTCAATTCCATCACGAACGAAAATGCACTTATTGTTGATATAAAAGGAAGTTATCGAAACAAAATCACCAGTAGAAAATATTGGAGCTTATAGATGCTTATTAAGCAGTGCATATTAGTTACAGGTAAAAATGGCCAGTTAGGAAGTGAGTTTCAAGCCATAGCGCCTCTATATCCTCAGTTTGATTTTATTTTTACAGATAGAGAAACGCTCGATATCACAAATCGTGATGAAGTGGATGATTTCTTTTCAAAAAAACTCCCTCAATTCTGTATCAATGCAGCCGCGTACACGGCAGTTGACAAAGCAGAAACAGAACGCGATCTTGCCGTAAGAGTAAATGCTGAAGCAGTTGGATATTTGTCTTTAGCATGCAAAAAGCACAGTGCTAAACTTATACATATTTCTACGGATTACGTTTTTGATGGTACTGCAACTGAGCCTTATAAAGAAGAACATGAAACAAATCCTGTAAATTTTTACGGGCTTACAAAATTAATGGGAGAAGAACTTGCTATCAGCAATCATCCCGGTTCTATTGTTATCAGAACTTCATGGGTATATAGTTCTTACGGAAGCAACTTTGTGAAAACGATGATCAGGCTAATGTCAGAAAAAAGCTCGATCAATGTAGTAAATGATCAATTCGGATCTCCCACTTATGCACGTGATTTAGCTGAAGCAATTCTTCAAATAATTAAATCTTCTCCAACTTCAGTTTTAGCTCCGGGTGGTATTTATCACTTTTCTAATAGTGGTGCAATAAGCTGGTTTGAATTTGCTTCTGCAATTAAAGTTTATACTGCAAGTTCTTGTACT
>DASVST010000228.1:0-1702 GCA_036387965.1 Segetibacter sp.
TATTATGGGAAAACTACAGATGTAAGCAACTTTTTGTTTGGTATTCCGCTTCATAAAAGAAGTTCAAGAAAAATGCGGAGTATTTATGGTATGTTTTCGGGCTTTTTACCCTTAAAAGTGGATTATAACAGCGATTATATATTATCAGATCTCCTTCGGAACATCACGCAAACACAAAAGAAAGATTACCGCCATCAAAATCATTTAATCGGCGATTTAAGCAGGCATTTGAAAATAAATATCAATGAAGGTTATTTAACCGACATTATTGTTAATTACGAACCATTAAATTTCGAAGTTAATTTTGGTAAGGATGTAAAAGCAACTATTCTACGTCTATCAAACGAGTACCAGGTTAATCCCTTGCAATTGGTATGGCGCGAATACGGAGTGCATCGTCCTTTAGAGCTGCATGTACATTTTTTGAATGAGTATTTCAATAAGCAAGAGATAGAATTACTAACTCAACGGATACTCTTTATAATTGATCAATTTCCAGATAATCTCAACAATATAATTGGAAGCATTAATATTCTTCCTCCTTCTGAACAGCACCTTCTTAAAACTTTTACTAATACCAATGCGGCTTATCCTGAAGATACCACTTTAGTTGATTTATTTGAAAAACAGGTTAGAAAAACGCCGTTGGCAGTAGCAATTGTTTTTGGAGAACAGGAACTAAACTACCAGGAATTAAATGAACAGGCGAACCGTTTTGCTCATTTTTTGGGCAGTAAGGGTATTAGTAAGGAAGTCTTAGTTCCAATTTGTTTGGAGCGTGGTGTGGAGATGATAGTTGGAATACTTGGCATCTTAAAAGCAGGGGGAGCTTACGTACCAATAGACCCGGAATATCCATTAAAGAGAATAAATTATATACTGGAAGATACATCAGCAACGCTATTAGTAACAAGCGTTAAAAGTGCAGAAAAACTTGCTTTTTCTGAACATATAGATGTAGTTGAAGTTGATGGAAATTGGATAGAAGACAGCGTTTATTCCGCGGATAATGCTCAAATAGTTATTGTTCCTGGTCAACTTGCATACGTTATATATACTTCAGGTTCTACAGGGTTGCCCAAAGGAGTAATGATAGAACATGGAAGTGTAGTTAATTTAATTGAGCATCAAACCAGGCTTTTTAAAATAGGAGAAGGTGAAAAAATATTGCAGTTCTCGAATTTTAGCTTCGATGCATCTGTTGAACAAATGTTTCTTTCATTTAGAACAGGTTCTACATTATTGCTAATAAACAGAGAGGTAGTTGGTGATCAACTTGCCTTATTACATTTAATTGAAGCTGAAAAAGTCACTCATTTTCATGCTACTGCTAGTTACCTGCAAACGATTCGATCAGGTAAATATGGCAATCTAAAAAGAGTGATTTCGGGAGGAGAATTTTGTCTTTTGCAGTTGGCGAAGTCCTGGAATGAACACGTTAATTTCTTTAATGAATATGGTCCAACGGAAACTACTGTTACTATCGTTGAACATAATTATTGCTCAGATTCATCTTATTCAGTTTTACCAATAGGCAAACCAGTCTCTAATTCGCAAATTTATATTCTTAACAAAGAGGATGAGTTATTACCTATAGGAGTTGTGGGAGAGTTGCATATAGGAGGGGTTCAGGTAGCGCGAGGATATTTAAACCGTGCAGAGTTAACTGCTGAGAAGTTTGTAAGGGATCCTTTTTCGGTGG
>DASVST010000229.1:0-11161 GCA_036387965.1 Segetibacter sp.
GTTGGCATTCTCTTCTTGGAATTGTGGATCTGTTCCATGAGCCTGTTTGCCTTGGTTGTTACCAATGCGCAAGTATCAACTGTTTCGCCGCTTTCCTTATCAGTCCATCTTTGCCATATACCAGCGGTGAAGTGTATTTCATATTCGCTTTTTGTTCTTATGTTGTATGGGTATTTAACTGCTGTTTTTAATGGCTGCCCTTTCTTGCCTATCGGAAATATGTGTCGCCATTCAAAAAAGCTCGTTGAAATAAAAAGACATCTTCTTTTTAAAGCTGCTTCCCTGTACATCTTGCCCGGTAGTAATAATTCTTCACCAATCGCATTCAAGGTAGTCATCGCAGGGCGATACTTACCCTGACTATCTGTATAACCTCGCCTAAACTTCTCAACAGCATCACGGTTAATCAAGTAAGATGGAATGAAGCCCCACTCCATCGGCACTATATCCCAACCACAATCTGCCTTCGGAACGATAACCATAGTAGGGCCATAGGCAAAGCCATCCTCCAGGAATGCATCCAGCTGATAGTTCCTTAAATCACGTTCAACATCCCCTATCTTAAGAACGTTCTGATTCTTTATTTTGACTGACCGGTGATAACACATCTTATTGCAATTTGAATGAATAGTTTTGAAACATACATCTTTAACAAAGTTCAGAAATTATTGGCAGTTACTTAATAACCGATCATCTGAATTTTAGCGCGACCGGCTATGCGATTGCCACAAAACTCTTCACTTTTGGAAATCAATTATCATAGATTTAGTTTTATAACTGAATAGTTATTGATGCGAAGCGTTTTCAAAGGTTTTTATAACAAGGCTGGCTTAGATGCATCAATAATATATACTATTCTTTCGAGGGTTATACAAAGTATTGGAGGCGTTGTTACGCTGTTGCTAATTACCCAGTTCCTCAACACGAATGAACAAGGCTATTACTATACATTCAGCAGTATCCTTTCAATACAAATTTTCTTTGAGTTAGGTTTAACAGCTATTATAACTCAATATGTAGCACATGAAGTTGCCCATCTAAACTGGAAGAGCAATTCAGAACTTGAGGGTGATGAATATTATCTATCAAGACTTGCGCACATTATAAAACTTGGAATTGTTTGGATCCTTATCATCTCTGTAGTTTTGTTTTTTGTCTTCCTTTTTTCCGGTCAATACTTCTTTTCAAAATATAACGATGAGCTGAATATAAGCTGGGAAACACCTTGGATAATCTTCTCCATTGCGGCTTCTCTCCTGGTTGTTGTCAACTTGCTTTTTGCCATTATTGAAGGCTTGGGAAAAGTGAAAGAGGTTACTCAGCTCAGGTTTTTGCAGCAGGCTTTCCAATTCATTTTTATAATCGTTTTCTTCCTATTCAATTTTAAATTATTGTCGAGTGGCCTCGCATTGCTGCTATCGACAACAGTTACCACCATTGCATTGTTTGCATCAGGACATTTAAAAATCATCTCAAATCTTTGGGGCAAGAAAACAACCTGGAAAGTCGATTACAAAAAGGAAGTGCTGCCATTTCAATCTAAGATCGCCTTGGGAAACATGAGCGGGTATCTCATTTATTCACTGATTACTCCTGTTCTATTTGCAACACAAAGTGCAGTAATAGCAGGACAAATGGGGGCAACACAAACGTTCCTAAATGGTATCTTGGTTGTGTCGCTGAGTTGGTTTTCTACCAAAGTTGCCCTGTTCTCAACCTTTGTAGCAAGGAAACAATATGATTTATTGAAGCATGCTTACGAGAAGAACCTGTACATCTCCATTGCAATTTGCTCAGCAGGAATCTTATTCTTTACCATCATGGTTTCTCTTTTAAGAGAATATGTTCCGGAGATTGGTAACAGGTTTTTAACTACCGTACCAATTATTTTACTTGGGCTAACACAAGTAGCAAGTGCAATAGGAAACGCTCAAGCGTACTATTTACGAAGCTTTAAACAAGAGCCGTTCTTTGCTCCGTCAATTGTCATCGGTGTTGCATCAGGAGTTGCAACTGTACTTTGTGGTAAGTTGTTTGGCATAACAGAAATAACACTCGCATATTTCTTAATAAATGGAGTAATTGGCTTCTTGTGGGGCTGCTTTATTTTTAGAGTAAAAGCATACGAATGGACAAATATTAGAAGATGGTTTTAACGTGGTAATTTATAGTCCCAGTAATCTTTTCTGAGAACCCAATCCTTTACCTTCGCGTTATTTTTAAAAGCCTGCTGGTGAAAATTATAGCCTCTCTTTTCCTCCTGCGTAAGAAGATTTCTAAATTCATTTACCTCGTTCGAGTCTGCTTGTTTTCTGTTTAAGATAATAGCTTTTTTTATATGACTAAGATTGTGGCGCAGGATGCTTTTTAACGTAAGCCGTCTCGGTGAAGTTTTCAGGTATCTCTCTCTAAGCGTTGTATATGAATTACAAACACCCTGGTAAAAGGCTCTTTTTTTGAAGTAATCTATTGTGAGCCTTTCTGAGGAGATTATATGTAAGAGCTTAATCTGTGGATGATAAATACATTTGTACTTGAGAGCATAGGCCTTCGAAGCTAATCCCGATTCTCCATCCCCCTGGTACATTTGAAGATGCGATGAAATACTATCGGGATGAAAGCCACCAAGTGACAACAGCGCATCTTTTCTAATACAAAAATTTAATCCCCACACACTCATAGGATGAATGGTTTTCTTCTTGTCTGCCAGATCCATTAAACTTAGCCAATAACAAAACCTGTCGCTCTTATTAAGCGTTATCCAAAAATGTTTTAACCAATCAGGGGGTTGAGTTTCATAACATGGAAGGCAAGGACCTGTGGCAAGTTGAACTTTCGAATCATTGAAAGCATCACGTACACCTTCCAACCACATTAAGTCAAGCTCAACGTCATCATCTAAAAAACATAGAATATTTCCTTTAGCAACAGAAGCACCCAGATGTCTTCCCGTCAGCAATCCGGGCTCTGCGTCATAATGATAGTGTAGTGTACCATTCGGTGATATAAATTCTTTAACTGCTTCTGCTGTATCATCAGTTGAGCCATTATCAACAACAATTATTTCAACGCCATTCAGGTCAGACTGTCCTTGAATTGACGTAAGAGTTCGTCTTAAAGTATTTGCACGGTTAAGTGTAGGAATAATTATGGAGATTGTTATCACAGCTTAATCAAACAAAAAAGAACATGAATTTATTTTATAGATGTCATACTCATAGGTACATCACCTTCTTTTGTTCCCCACTTCTTTCCTGGTTTGCTTCCCATGGTTAACTCTAACACACCGCCATTCAGTAAATCCTGGTGAGTGATGTAATTCTTCGAATAGGATTTTCCATTTAAAGTTGCGCTTTGTATATAAATGTTGTTCGCATTGTTATTTCTTGCCACTACTCTAAAAGATTTTCCAGCAGGTAAAAACATAATTGATTCATCAACTATAGGGCTACCTATAACGTATTGCCCGCTTGCAGGATTAACAGGATAAAATCCCAACGCACTGAAAACATACCACGCACTCATTTGCCCGCAATCTTCATTACCAGATAAACCATCAGGCTTATTCGAATACATTGTATTCATAATTTCTCTTACCCGTTCAGCAGTTTTTGATGGTTTTTGCAGGAAGTTATACATGTAAGCAATGTGATGACTTGGTTCATTACCATGAGCATATTGACCTATTAAACCTGAGATATCGGGTGATATATTTTTACCCGTGATTTTCAACTTTGTGGTGAACAAAGAATCTAATTTGTTTAAGAGCCCATCACTTCCATAAGTTCTTTTCAAACCTTCAACATCGTGTGGAACAAAAAAGCTATGCTGCCAGGCATTGCCTTCTGTATAAGCACTTTTACCGTCGTGCTCGCTTTGATATGGATCAAATGGCGAAAGCCATTTTCCGTCTGATGTTTTACCTCTCATAAAACCTGTTTGCTTATCGAATAAGTTTTTCCAGCTTTGTGCTCTTTTATTGAAATTTTCAACATCAGCAGTTTTACCTAGCTTTTTCGCAACCTGTGCAATGCACCAGTCATCAAAAGCATACTCTAAAGTAATTGTTACACTCTCTCCCGATTTATCTGAAGGCAAAAAACCATACTGCCTGTACATATCTGAACCTCTAACATTTTGCATAGCACTTGCCTTCATCGCTGTGTATGCTTTCTCATAATCGAAGCCTTTTATATCTTTTAAAATCGCATCTGCTATAATTGGAACGGCATGATAACCAGTCATAGTATTGGTTTCATTAAAATGCAAATCCCAAACAGGAAGTAATCCATTCTGATCATAAAAAGCGAGGTAAGAATTAATAATTGAAGGAACGAGTTCTGTTTGAGTTATTGTTAGTAAAGGATTTGCGGCGCGAAATGTGTCCCATAAAGATTGAATGCTCATTATCATTTTACCATTCTTTACATCACCCTTTACTCCTTTGTAATTACCAAAACGATCGCTAAAAATTACAGGCGCTAAATAGGTATGATATAATGCTGTATAAAATGTTTGCTTTACTTTTTCATCAGTTGTGTTTATTTGAATTTTCCTTAATTCTCTCTCCCATGTTTCTTCAGCGCTTTTGCGAACTGCATTAAAATCCCATGTTCTAATTTCATTTAAGCTTTCTACTGCGCCTTCAACATCAGCGAAGCTTAAACCAACTGTCATATAAATTACTTCACCTTCGGTTGTATTAAAATTTAAAAATGCTTGCAGATCTTTTGCTTTTACTTCATCAGCGTTTGTTTTCTTTTTATCAGCAAAAATGGTAAGACTTTTTATTGGCTTACTTAAACGAACTGCAAAAAAAACTTTTTCATTTTTAGCCCAACCTGTTGAAAATCTATACCCAACAAAGGTGGAATCATTTACTCGTCTGAAATAAGTTTCTGATGTCCTATCCCAATTGATGGAAAAGCCTAAATCAAATTTTATTGAAGCACTTGTACTTGCAGGAAATGTATACTTATGCATGCCACAACGAACAGAAGAAGTCAATTCAGCCTTTACATTAAAGTCGCTCAACTTTACCGAATAGTAACCGGGACTTGCTTTTTCATCAGCATGAGAAAATCTACTTCTGGTCTTTGTTGTATCAGGTTGTTTACCGGTAATTGGTAACACAGAAATATCGCATAGATCGCCAATACCTGTTCCGCTTAAATGTGTGTGGCTAAACCCTGCAATCATGTTATCACTATAGTTATATCCGCTGCTCCAATCCCAACCTTGCGAGCCGTTATCAGGACTTAGTTGAACCATACCGAAAGGAACTGTTGCGCCGGGATAAGTATGACCATGTCCACCAGTGCCTATGAAAGGATTTACATAATTAATAAGTTTTTGAGAAAAAGCTGTTGAAGAAAAAATCAATAACACACATAAACATAAGCGCTGCTTCATAATACAGAAATTTGAAAAACGAAGATAAATGAAAGAGGATGGCTTCAACCTGAAACCATCCTCAAAATATTACTGGTAGAAGTTATTAGAATGGAAGATCATCAAGTGGCTCAGACAAATCAGATGCTTGCGAACCACCGGTAGAACCACCTTGATTGTATGATGGTTGACTATAACCAGGTTGAGAATCGCCTCCACCCTGGTTATCGCTGCGTCCACCTAATAACTGAACGCTTGATATACGTAAGCTTAAAGAAGCTCCCTGCCTTCCATCACCTGTTGTATATGTACGAATGTCGGGTGTTCCTTCAGCATAAACCTGCGTTCCTTTTTTTAAATATGGAGCAATGGCAGTTCTGTCTGTCCAATATGCACATTCAACCCAAAGGGTTTTGTCTTTTTGCTGCCCTTGTGCGTCTTTATATTTTTCGGTATGCGCAACACTAAAGTTGATCACACTTTTTCCATTTACATTATTTACTACGCAATCTTTTCCAAGATTTCCAATTACCTGGAGCTTTACCATATATTATTTTTAATGAACCAAATTAGTGATTTTGTTTCGCAGTCAATAACAAAGTTTACAATTAAAGCGCCTTCAAACAGTCGTAGTGTAGTTTATTGTTCTTGAAACTTCCTCTCAATCTTATTATTGTTTTTTGGAACCGATCTCAAATAGGCATAGATAGCTTTTGCTTCTTTATCTGTTAAATTACTGTAAGGCTGCATTGGGTCTCTTAAAGTAGGATGCCCATTAGGCACTTGCCCAAATTTCACTGCTTTTACAAAATCATCTTCACTCCAGCTACCAATACCATTTGGATCTGAAGTAATGTTTAGTGAGTAAATTTCTGATCCATCCAATCTATACATTTTATTTCCGCCTGCAAAAAAGCCGGGCGATTTTGAAGGTGTGAAATAATCATTCTTAGCAAAATCCTGTGAATGACAGGAAAAACATTCCAACTGGTATAAAGAAATGTATTCTCCGTGTTTAACCGGGTTTGTAGTATCGGGACCAGGGATCGGCGTTTTCGGATAAGGAAAAGGTTTTACTGCACCTATCGTTACCAAGAAGTTAGTGAGAAATGATGTTTTTGATTCCTGCATTTCAGTTGGATCGGGTTGAACCCACCTGTTATCAGAACGCAAGAAAGATACAATTGAAAGCATGTCCTCATCAGAAATATGAGCAAGCTTTGGCATATATGGAGGTATGTATACTCCATCAGGTCTAATGCCAGTTCTAAGAAAATAAATGAGCTCGCCATCAGTCCAATTACCGATACCCGCATTTGGATCTTTGGTGATATTCTTTGCGAAGATTTTTCCAAATTGTGGTGCTTCGGTTAATTCTCTACCTGTGAATTTGCCCGTTTCGTCATTTAAATGACAGCTGCGACACAGCATAGAAGCGAGCTTAGTACCATTTTCAACTCTTTGCGGGGTATACTCTACCGCTACACTAATTTTTTCAGGAGTGTGTTTAGGCAAGCTTCGCATTGAAACATAAGCTGCAGCAATACCAACAAGTACTGCTATACCAAGCACAATAAATAAAAGAACTTTGAAGAACTTTCTCATCAGTTAGGTTTTGGGTTGAGGGTTAAAGAAGCAACTAATGTAAAAAATCATTTTCGAAATTGCAAGGCGTGCTTTCATAATTATCCTTTTAAAACCAAAAGAGTAATTTTATTCGTTTATACCTTCCTTCAAATTATCTTCATAACTGTTGCACTTTTATAAAAACTTACAGTCCATTAAACGTCCCATGAAGGATGTTTTAGCAGATGAAAAGAATTTCAGAAACTTTCCTGCAAACTGGCATGTTATAGTTGCTGACATAGCAAATTCAACACAAGCTGTTGAAAATGGCAGGCATGATGATGTAAATCTTATAGCTGCAGGAAGTCTGATAGCAGCAATAAATGCATCCAAACCTTTCAATACCGAAATTGCCTACTTCTTTGGGGGTGATGGCGGAACTGTTATTGTTCCGGAAGAAATAGTACCTAAAATTATTGCCGGCTTAAATGCTCATAGGTTAAATAGCATAAAGAACTTCTCTCTTGATTTAAGAATAGGAAGTATTACCATCGGCGAAATAATGAGTAATGGACATGATTTGAAAGTTGCGAAAGTAGAGATAGGTAAAGGATATAATAAGTCGGTTGTAATTGGCGATGGACTTAAATATGCAGAAAATATTATCAAAGCCAATTATGCAGATGAAAGCAAAGAATCAAAGCTTATAGATGTAGCTGAATTAAATCTTGATGGATTGGAATGCAGGTGGGATAGAATAAAACCCCCTACAACATCTCTTGAGGTTGTTTGCCTGTTGGTTGAAGCTGCCGATTTTAAAAAGCAAACATCAGTTTACAAGGATGTAATGGTTAAGCTTGATGATATATATGGTGAGGCTGATAAAAGACACCCAATAACAATCAACCGGCTTCAACTGCTTACCACGTTTCGAAAGTTCCGTAAAGAAATGATGGCTCGGTATAGTAACTGGAATGTTGCATACTTTCTCAAAGCATTTTTCGAAACACTAATAGGCAGGTTGTATTTTAAATATAACTGGAAGGTGAATGACTTGAAAGGTAAAGAATACCTCGAGCAGGTTATCGCCTTTTCAGACACCTTAACAATTGACGGAAGAATTAACACCATTGTATCGGGCACTAAAAAAAACCGGGAACAATTGCTCGAATACTTAAATCAGCAGGAACAAAAAGGCTTATTAATTTATGGTCATCATGTTAGCCGGGAAAGCATCATGACCTGCTATATTGAAAACAGAAATAATAAGCACATCCATTTTTTAGATGGCTCGAACGGTGGCTATACTGAAGCCGCAAAGCAATTAAAGCCAAAGTTGCAGGCACTAGACCTTAAGAAGGTTAGCTAGAGGTTTCATGAACTGTGATAGAAATGTTAAAAAGGATGAGCAGAAAAGAGCTCCAGTTAACATTTTATTTTTTTATGTACCTTGTACGAAATACATCGTATGGCTACACCTAAAACATATAAACCTACCGAAGGAGAATTGGAAATATTGCAAGTGCTATGGAGTAAAGGGAAAGCATCTGTAAGAGAAGTTCACGAAACTATACTAGAATATAAAGAAGCAGGATACACTACCACATTGAAGTTGATGCAGATAATGTTTGAGAAAGGATTGGTAAAAAGAGATGATTCATCTAAAACACATATTTACCAGGCAAATGTGAGTAAGGAAAAAACTCAGAATCAATTTGTTGGTAAAATGATCTCAACACTTTTTTCAGGTTCTTCTACTCAACTTGTAATGCAGGCACTGGGAAATCATGTTCCTAACAAGGAAGAATTAGACGAAATTCAAAACCTTCTTGATAATCTTAAAAAACAGTAGGTATGGTACAAATTAACCATTCTCCTCTCTTACAGGCACTCGGTTATGCTATTATAAATAGCTTGTGGCAGTTTGCTTTGCTTTGGTTGATTTACCTACTCATAAATAGTTTTTTAAAATTGACGTCGCATCACCGCTACGGGGGTGCGTTAACACTCCAGCTTGTAGGATTTTGCTGGTTTATTGGAACCGCTGTTTTTTATTACGGTGAATGTGTTAAGAATGTTGATTCAGTTCTTGATCTACAACAAGGATATTCATATTTAGCTGCCTCTGGTTCTTCATTAAGCTTGAAGGAAATATTTTTCAATTTCGTTTTGCGGGCTGAATTACTTCTACCCTATTTGTCGATTGCCTATCTAATACTTATTACATGCCTCTCCCTAAAAGTGGTAAAGGCTTATAGAAATACTAAAACCCTGCGGTACCAGGGATTAGAAAAAATTGATGTTAACTGGCGACTTTTTGTTACTCAGATTTCAAATCAATTAGGCATAAAAAGAAATGTTCGTTTGTATATCTCAACATTGATAGAAAGCCCGGTTACAATTGGCTTTTTAAAGCCACTTATACTGCTGCCAGTCGCGGTGGTTAATAATTTAAGTACTGAGCAAATTGAAGCTATTCTTATTCATGAAATGGCTCATATTAAGAGGAATGATTACCTGATAAATATTTTAATATCAATAGTAGAAGTTACTTTGTTTTTCAATCCTTTTATGCAACTGGTATCAAAACAGATGAAGAGAGAAAGGGAAAACAGTTGTGATGACTGGGTGCTGCAATATGAATATAATGCCTGCACTTATGCTAAAGCATTACTTAAAATTGCCACTTACAAGACTACGAACACCACAAGTTTTGCGGTTAATGCAGTAGATAACCGGAGAGCTTTATTGATACGTGTAAAGCGTATGATAGAGAAGAAAGATCTTTATAATACTTACCGCCAGCAACTGGTTTCACTCATTTTTATCACGGCAGCAATTAGTTCTTTAGCATGGTTTGCGCCTAAGAAATATCCGGCTAATAACAGAGTTCAAAATTCTTCTACCCTAAAGCTGGTAGCAGAACCCTTAGTTGCTAAGGTTGAAAACCCGTTGTTCAATCCTGTATTTTTTCTTGCAGAAGATAATAGAAAAGAAATAAGTAAAGCATTCCTAAAGGCAGAAACAGAAATAAGTAATTCGTCAGAGGTTGTTTCTAAATCACCTGTTTTAAAAGATGTAGAAACTGAGGTTGTTGATCAGTTCTCTCCCTCTAAAATATTTAAGGAGACCCAGCCTCAAATGAAAGAGGTTCATGCTGTAAACCTCGTATTAGATTCTGCTTTATTTAAAACTTATGCCACAAGATCACTCGTAATAGCAGAAATTAAGAAACTAAAAAAAGAGTTTGAGTCGCTTAACAATTCTTCTCTTTTTCAAAATGTTGATTGGAAGCAGTTTTGGGATAACACAAAAGTTCAGAAACAACTGGAAGCAGCATTTGAGCAATTAAAAGCTTTAGAGATTCAACAGAAAAAACAAAATTTTGCTTTCACTACTACTACAGCCGTTAGAAGAACGACTGCAGAGTGCGTTGATGCGACGACAAATGACCAGGCACAATTAAAATTGCTTACTTCTAAAAAACTTGCAACAATCGTAAAGGAGCGTATTACTGATATCAAAAATCAACAAACAGGTTCAGGTAAAACAACAACAGAGCTAAACTTCAATTTTGATTTACCAGATTTTACACAATTGAATATAGCTAAGGATAACTTGCCATGGTCTTATACATATCAGCAGAAACCAAGGACAGCCCTTAGAATAACCACCGTACCTAAGCCGTCTACAAGTTCTTGCAAAGATGTAAAGGAAAAGAAACAAACGAGATTGGTTGAAAACAATGAGCCGGTTATAATAGCACCCGAAGTTCGTGAAGAAAGAATTAGAAGCGTTCCTGTTACAAGAACTTTGAAAGTTGTAAGGATTTAAACCTTACCAAAGATTTCGGGGACACCAGTCGCCATACCTATTGCCGAGTAGAAAACCGATCACAATCTCATGTGTTCCTTTGCTTACGGTGTTCAATCTTGAGGTAGTAATATCATAAGAATAGCCGATGTTGAACGCATTGCTCATGTTTAATCCCATCATTACTGCGAAGCCATCATTATGTCGATAGCTCCCTCCTGCCCACAATAAATCTCTGTACTGAAATTTCGCATTAATATCAAAACCTACAGGCAGCGGCGATACATATTTTATTAAGGTTGAAGGAAGAAAAGAAATATCATCATTAATAAAAAACCGGTAACCTGCAGTTAAAAACATATGCGGAATAAGTCTGCCGCCAGTTAATCTT
>DASVST010000230.1:0-1521 GCA_036387965.1 Segetibacter sp.
TGTTTGTATCATATAGAATTCTTAAGTCGTACTCACCGGGCTTAAAAAGCTTTTGAATATAATCTCTTTGAGTGAGCGGTGCAGATTTAACAATTGCATCGTTTTGAAGGATAAGTAACACCGGGTTTTTTGATACATCAAGGTTATTCAATCTTATTCTAACTCTGCCATAATCTTCTGTCTTTTTTGTTGTAAAGCTTATTGTATCTGCTCTTGGTAAAGTTGCACCCGAAGAATCAGTAAAGGCATCTTTTGCGATAATGAGATTATATGCTGTATTAGGAGCCCAGTTGTAAAGAATAGAAAACCTTGTTGCAGATGTATCAGGCACAATAGAAACCTTTGTTTGTCGAACAAAGTCTTTGTTAGTTAATACGATCTTATTACTATCATAGTTTGCTATTCTTCGATCAAATATAAGTTGTAGTGGATTCAATAGATCAAGTGATGTGCCCTCGAGATTTGTTGAGAGACGTAAGGACTTATTTTGATCTCGTGCAGTTCTGGATGGTGTAGTGCCTGCTGCAGGTCTAACAGTTTCTATGTAAGCAAATAGATTAACAGGAGGTGTTGCAGCACTAATCCTTACCGGCTTATCAGAAAATGCAAATAGTTCATCATCATCATAGCGCGTACCTGCCATCGCGTACAAAGCAAAGCTGCCCGCTGGTAAATTTCTGAATGTAAAATTTCCCTGTCCATCTAACCTTGCCGAATATCTCGATCTCTCTTTCACAACTGCACTGTCATCTAAGTTTTTGTACAGCATAACGTTCAATGTGCTATCAACCTTTCCTGTTTGCGCAAGTACTACTTTGCCTGATAAAGTAAAAACGTCAATTGTATTTCCGGTTGAAAAGACATATGAAAAGTCTTTGAAAACATTTCCTTCGTTAATGTCTTTGATGGCGTTTCCGAAGTTAAATGAGTATGTAGTATTTGGTTCTAAAGAGTCTCTTAATCTTACTGTAACGGTTCGAAGCTTAGAATTGATGTCGGGTCTTTCAACCGGAGTTGGTGATATGAGAACATTTTGTAGTGCGTTGTCTAATTCAACATACTCGTTGAATACAAAAGTGAAGCGTTTAGTAGTAACATTTTTTGCTGAATCCACCGGAGTTTCAGCGACAAGTATTGGAGGAATAGTATCCTTTGCACCCCCACTCGGGGGAACGATGTTTGCGCAACCTGACGCACTCAATAGCAAGACAATTAGAGTTCCAACAAAAAGAAAAGAATAAAAAGACGCAACCTGCTTCATTACTACAAACTTAGGCTCTAATAACCTATGATATAATGATTGAGAATGTTTTATATGATTTTTAGGAACTATGGCTCGGGAATTTCTTCTAAACCAATACTCCACAATTCTTCCTCTTCGTTTGGATCGTGTAGCTCGACTGCAAGATTGTTTGTTTTTACGAAGGTGCACCAATGACATTCCGGTTTCCCACATCCTTTATAGAAATCCCTGTTCTGAATTTTCTCCCACACCTGAACGATCTGCTGAGTTACGGTTGT
>DASVST010000231.1:0-4018 GCA_036387965.1 Segetibacter sp.
GCAGCCCATCAATATTTTCGAATATGGAAGAGAACAAATTTGATTTTTCCATGAATCTTCTATTCTCATTTTCTCTTATATAAGGAGTGATTAATTTGAACCAGATGATGAATATTGCAAGTACTGCAACTACAATTAAAGTGACGTGCCAGTTCAACAGAAATAATACAACTAGTGAGTAAACTGCAACAAATGCATCGATCATTATCCGTGTAAAAAATCGAATAAAAAACGTTTTAAGTTTCAAACTGTCTTTTACTCTTTCAGAAAGATCGCCACGGCTAAACGTATGAATATATCTTATTGAAAAGGAGTTAAGCTTCTCTATAAATGATGTAAGAAAGTAATTATCAAAAATGGTAGCAAGCCGAATGGCTAAGAAATTTTTATATAAGCCCAGTATCAAATCGAAAACTCTAAATAAACTTAACCCAATAGCAAATAGCACAAGCATATTTAAATTATAGCTTGGCAATACATGATCTATTAAAATCTGGTTACTAAAGATTGTAAGCTGACCAACAAAAGCTGCAAATAACGCTGAAGCAATATAAATACTCCACAGCTTATGGTAAGGCTTCATTTCGCTTACTAGCTTTTTGTAAGAGTTTATTTTCTTATCAGTCTCAACAATATTAGTCGCCGAAATTGCAAGTTCTTCAGTCTTCTTTATTGTAAGTACAACAGGAGCTGTTATACGTAATTTTGTTTCTTTTAATTTGAGTGTTTTAAATTGTTTTGGTAAGGCATTTAACTGCTGATTGAAAAGTAGATCTTTTAAAAAATTCTTTTCAGCCACGTTATCAGCAAAACCAAAGTTTTCTTTTATGTATGAAAAGTAAGTGAGCTTATTTATTACTTCACCTTTATCAAAATCTTCTACCAATTCAGGTTTGATTTCATAAGCAGTAAGTTCTTCTAAAATCATCTGCTCTAATAACTGCTTATTACTTATATAATCGTAATTAGCAGTTGCAGCCTGCGCATTATTCATTAGCTCCGAAAAACTCCAATTAAAACCCTGACCTTTTGCGGGATCAAGTACACGAACTTTGTTTTTTTTGATTGATTCAACTACAACATAATGCTGCCCATTGCTGTGTTTAACCGGTAAAATGCAAGGCACATATTTTTGTAATTTTTCAGGGTTAAATTTTAGAGAATTTAAATCGAGTAAGTTGAAATCGGTTTGGAAATGATGCTTATCAAAATATTCTTTTATGTCATGTAAACTTGAGCCGTTTTCTGTTAGATAAATATTCTCTTCAATATAATTTCTACTTACATGAAGGTTGTGCAGGTTATAAATAATTTTAACGGCACTTATACCGCAATCGTTATGCTTAAGCTGTTGTTCAACTTTTGTAGACATTCATTCAATTTATAAACTGTTGCTGTTGTTTAAAAACTCGTTCATTTAAGTCATCTAAAATAGCTTTTGCATTCGTATACCTTTCGGTTGGCTGTTTAGCAGTACAAATATTTATTATTTCTTTCAAATGTGTCGATGCATTAAAACCATGAAACGAAACATCAGGATAAGTTATTTCCTGTTCCATAATATTTTGCGCCAACTCTTCCCAAATAAAACCCGTGAAAGGCGTGGTGTTATATATTATAAGATACATTATTAAACCTAACTGGTATACATCAGAGTATAAATCCGGTGCTTTATAAAACTTTTTTACACTTGATATAGTTATGCGTTCCGGCGGCATATAAAAGGTAACTCCGCCATGTTTCAGCACCTCGTTTTTATCCACTTCAATAGTTCTGGATAATCCTAAATCGATAATCTTTATGGTATTGTCTTCACAAACCATAATGTTAGATGGATGTATGTCGCCGTGTATCAAGTTACATTCGTGTAATAACGAGAATGCTTTAATAATTTGTTTTATCAAATCCAGGCAATCTTCTTCAGTTAAGGTTGGAGTAGTTTTAAAGTATCGTGATAAATTTGTGCCGTTTATATATTCAAGAGTTATATAAGCGAATTGATCGTCTTGTATTTTAAAATCTATTGCGTGGTTTATAGAAGGGGAGTGGTTAACACTTTGCAATAAAGAATATTCTCTTTTTAAATGAACAAGCTCTTGTTGAAATGCAATAGGATCAGAAACCTTTTTGTTGTTTAAAAGTTTGATGACTACTTTATCATTAGTAGTCGTATCAGTGGCTAAATAGATATCAAGGTTGTTTTTATCAGCAATAACATCATCAATTATATAGTTATTAATCGTATCGCCTTGCTTAAATAAGGTTTCTTCCAGAACAGCTTGTTCTACCTGGTCTTCGGGTATCAAAATTTTTTTCTTTACCAGGAATTTAAAAAAATCAACACATATCTTTTCTACATCTGCGCTGTCTGTATTTAAATCATTTTTAACCAGTTGTAAAACTTCTTCTTGGGTTGCAGGTGTAGGAGTAAATTTATCAATGTAATATTTGATTGTGCTATTGATCAAATATTCTTTGTCTCGCTCTTCGTTATATAAAAGAAAATATCCCGATGCGAATTTATCAGGTAAATTTTCAACGTTTTCCCGGTCGACTTCTGAAATAGATATAAAAGAAGATAATTTATATTTCATTAGATAAATTACAATAAAAAGGATCGGAAGTTTCGCTCCCAATCCTTTTTATTAACCAAGTAATGATTACTAACCGCAAGTACAATCTGTTGAACCAGAGTTTGTATCTGCTGTAGACATTGATTGGTGACCAGTTGCTGTGTCAGAAGATCCTTGTCCGCGACCTCTTTTGCCACCTTTTTTTCTACCATGGTTTCTTCTTCCACCACCATGACCTGCAACGATTTCGTTTAAAGACTCAGCTTTTAGCTCAGTTAAAAGTTTTTCTAAAGTAATCATACAAAAAAATTTGATATAGATAATTATGGCTACTCGTTTATAAGGGTTTTCGCCTTCGCCCTTTTTATTGATGTTGAATCAATCTATATAGTTGCTTATATTAGATTAAAATATTATGCCATGCGGTATTCAATAATGTGCTGAACATTCTACACAGAGGCATTACACTCGTAACTTGTTGTCTTATAATTAATATTATGTTAAATAGGCGCACAAACCCATGAGGTAAGTAAAAATAAAAACCCAGCTTCTATTTTTATTGGAGCGAGTAAGGTTTTAAAGCTTTTGATAACTGCTAACCTTAATCTGGTAATAAGTTATTTTCTCCCCTCTTGCGTTGTACTCTTGATTGGTTGCTAATGAAATGCTGTTCGATGCTTTCTCGTATATCAAAAAAACAGTTCCTTTATTGCTTTTCCTGGTATCAGCAAGCTTGAAGTTTAACTGGTTTAATTGACCTTTTATATTTAAATAATCTCCTGAAGTGAGTGTTTGAAATGAAAGAGTTTGTCTTTTAGTTTTGCTGTTATAGTATTTTATTATTACCCTAGAAGCATATATATTTTTTCTTCTTTGCCCATAGGAATAACTTCTGCTTTTTGAATAATCCTCGTCATTAACTTCATAAATCTTGTACCCTTTAGCAGCTACATAATTATGAAACTGATCAAAATTCATTGAATTCAACCTCGTCAACTCCGTTACCGAAAACATTTGGGCAAAAGAATTTCGCGACCCAAAAACAAGTAATACTAATAACAAAAAAAGCTTCCTCATTCTATTTAAAGCAAAATAGTTTAACCTTGATTTGCATGAAAAATTAGACAGCAATAGAGATGATAATGGTCTAAAAAAAAGTGCCCTTTCATTGTTGAAGGGCACTTTAAAGTAAAATATATCATATTAGCTTCCCACTTTGCCAGCATAGAAGTTGAACTTTGCGTTGAACTTGTCAAAATCTGCAGGTGATTTACCTTTAGCTTTATCTCTTTTGTACTCGTACAAGTTAGCCAGGATCTTTATAGAGGTACTGTAGGAATTCTTTTCAATTTTAGACCTGTCTTTTTTAGCATCCAGTATTGTGAAAGACTTCTCCATCCAATCAATTGCTTCTGTGGCAACAGGTAAACTTAACTTGTCTATCT
>DASVST010000232.1:0-8513 GCA_036387965.1 Segetibacter sp.
CGTAGCTTCGCACGACTTACAGGAACCATTAAGAATGGTAAACAGCTTTCTTCAATTATTACAAAAGCGGTATAAGGACAAGTTAGATTCAAAGGCAAACGAATACATTCATTTTGCTGTAGATGGTGCTGAAAGAATGAAAACTCTTATTTTGGACTTGTTGAAGTTCTCAAGAGTTAATACTTCTCAAGAAGAACATGAACTGGTTGACTTAAATGAGACCTGTAATAGCATCTTGCTTACTTATAAGCAAAGAATTGAGCAATCAAACGCTACAATTAATGTGCATCCTTTACCGATCATTTTGGGCAGCAAAACAGAACTGGTTCAACTATTTCAAAATCTAATTGGAAATGCTCTCAAGTATCATGGAGAAATTCCACCGGTAATAAATGTTAAAGCAAAAGATGCAGATGTTTTTTGGGAGTTCTCTATAGCAGACAACGGAATTGGTATTGATCCAAGATTCTTCAAAAAGATATTTGTGATTTTCCAAAGGCTGCATCATAAGAACGAATATTCAGGTACCGGTATTGGATTGGCTATTTGTAAAAAAATTATTGAACGACATGGGGGAAGCATTTGGGTTGAGTCTGCTGCCGGAGAAGGAAGTACTTTTTATTTTACTTTGCCAAAAAACCTACAGGAACAGGCAAAGCAAAATCCAAGAAGCTCACGGGCTAATAAGTTTGCTACTTAAATCTTGATGAACTGAAGTTTTATAGCGATTCAAGTTAAATATCTATTTTTGAAAATGAAGTCTATTCATATTTTGTTGATAGAGGATAACGAGGGTGACATATTACTTACAGTAGAAGCACTTTCGGAATCGAACTATAAAAATGAAGTAACAGTTATAAAAGATGGTGACGCTGCAATAAACTACTTTCAGAACGCAATTTCCGAGAACAAATCCCTCCCCGATCTTGTGCTGTTAGATATCAATCTTCCAAAAATTGATGGAAAAGAAGTGCTATCCTTCATAAAGACACATCCGAAGCTAAAAATTATACCCGTTCTAATGCTTACAACTTCTTCATCTGATGCAGATATTAGGGATGCTTACAGTAATTATGCAAACTGTTATATCACAAAGCCCGTCGACTTTAATAATTTTTTTGAAATAATAAAATCAATAGAAGATTTTTGGATTACAATGGTCAAGCTTCCTGCAAAAGTATGAATATGGATAACCAGGCTCTCAACATATTAGTGGTAGAGGATAATGAAGGCGATTTGTTTTTAGTAAAGGAATACCTGGAGGAGAGCCTTCCTCAGGCGGCTATTTTTCATGCTGACACTTTAAAATCAGCCTTCACCTCATTAGAAAAAAATAGTATTGATGTAGTTCTCCTTGACCTTACTCTGCCGGATAGCCATGGTATATCAACCTTTCAACAAATTAATATTAAAGCAAGCTTTTTACCCATAATTGTACTTACAGGCATGGGAGATACAAAACTTGCTTTAGAAACCGTGAAATATGGTGCTCAGGATTATATTGTTAAAGACGATTGCAATCCTACATTATTGGCCAAAAGCATTAAATACAGTATTGAAAGGAAAAAGTTTTACGATCATTTAAAAAAATCTGAAGAGCAGTATAAATATCTTTTTCATAATAACCCGCTACCGATGTGGGCTTACGAATCTGAGAGTTTTAGGTTTCTGATGGTAAATGAAGCGGCCGTAAATCATTATGGATATAGTGAGGAGGAGTTTTTAAACATGACCATATTAGATATTAGACCTGCAGAAGATATAATTAAGGCCGGAAAAGAAATAAGTAAAAAGGAGAATGACACAGGCAGTTTAACACAAAGCTCCAGACATATAAAAAAGAATGGTGAGATTATCGACGTAGAGACAGTAACACATACCATTTTTATCGACGGATTTGAAGCAATTCTGGTAGTAGTAAATGATGTAACTACGCGAAATAAAGCTCGTAAGCAACTAAGAGAAAGTGAGAGAATGCTGAGAACGATTTCTGAAAATTTTCCAAATGGAGCAGTGGCTATTCTTGATAAGAATTTAAAATACCAGTTTACCGCAGGAAAGGAATTTCATATTCCAAACGTCAACCCCTCCTATTTTAATCAAACACCTTTTACACAACATTTTCCACCTTTTGTACAGGAAGACGTGCATAAAAATTTGATGAAGGTTTTTACTGGTGAAAGTGTGGTTTTTGAAGTGAGTTTTGATGATACAAGCTACATGATAAGTGCTGTGCCTTTATTAAATAGTGATAGCTCGGTAGATAAGGTTGTTCTTGCATCCCAAAATATTTCAAAGCAAAAAGATGCTTTAAAGAGAGTGCATTTACAGTCGAATATTTTGGAAAGACTTTCAAACTTTGTGATAGTTGCAGATAATAATTTTAATATAACATACTACAACAAATCAGCAGAAGATCTGTTTGGTGACAGACTTCGTTTACTAACTTCCAAAAAGCTAACACCACTTTTTTTACCAGGGTATAAGCAAATTGCAGATAAAGCAATGAAGGATGCGCTTAAAAATAAAACTATCGATGCAGAGCTAAAATGCATGAACGGCAACGATGAAGAAATTTGGATTAATGCCCGGTTTTCAAAAATGCTGGACGAAGAAAATAATGTTATAGGAACACTTTGTTTAGGAAAAGATATTTCTGTTGAAAAGCGTGAAGAAGAACAACTAAGATTATTTGAATCTGTTATCACCAATACAAACGATGCAATATTAATTACAGAGGCAGAGCTTGTAGACGAATCGGGCGGGCGGATTGTTTATGTAAATGCCGCATTTACTAATATGACTGGTTTTTCAATTGATGAGGTTATTGGAAAAACACCTAAAATTTTTCGAGGACCGCAGACAGACACCCGTGAATTACAAAAGCTTCAGGATGCAGTTAAAAACTGGCAATCGTGCGAAGTTGAATTGTTGAATTATAAAAAGGATGGTACAAGGTTTTGGACCAACTTTACCATTGTTCCCGTTGCAGATAAAGGGGGCAATTTTACTCACTGGATATCTGTACAGAGGGATGTGACAATGAGAAAGAGAAATGAAGCAGAGAAAGAATTATTGATTGAAGAGCTAACACAAAATAATAGTGACTTAAGGCAGTTCACTTACATAACATCACACAACCTTCGTGCTCCGCTATCGAATTTACTAGGCATAATAAAGTTAATAGACACTTCGTCTATCACTGATCCTATGAACACTTTGCTGATAGAAAAATTCAAGGAATCTACAATTCAATTAAATGATACAGTTAATGATCTGATCAATGTACTTATCATAAAGAATAAAGTAAATGCAAAGAAGGAAACACTTGATATAAGAGAAAGCTTTAAGCGTGTAACAAGATCAATACAAAATACGATTGATGAATTTGACGTGCAGATAAAATCAAACTTTAAAGAGGTGCACGAGATAGAATTCAACAACAGCTACATGGAAAGTATTTTACTAAACCTGCTAACTAATGCGATAAAGTATCGTTCGTCCGAAAGGCAACCGATTATTAAAATACATACTAAAAAAGATGATGACTCAATAAAGTTGTATTTTACTGACAATGGTTTAGGCATTGACTTAGACAGGTACGGCGACAGACTTTTTGGACTATATCAAAGATTTCATGATCATGCAGACAGTAAAGGACTTGGATTATATATTGTAAATTCGCAGGTAAGAGCAATGGGGGGTAATATTGAAGTGCAAAGTGAAGTTGACAAAGGCACTACCTTTATCATTACTTTTAAAAAATCCAATTCCGATGATTAGAACAGTTTTTTGCATAGACGACGATCTTATTACGTTGGCGTTATGCGAAATGGTTATAAAAAAGGCTGCATTTGCTGAAGCGGTAGTTACTGCTAAGAATGGCAAAGAAGGACTCAATTATTTTTCTTCTTTCTTCTCAAGAACGAATACCAGCATAGCTGAAGAACCGCCGCAATTAATTTTTCTTGATTTAAATATGCCGGTGATGAATGGATGGGATTTCCTTGAAGAATACCTGATGAAATATTCCGATCGCTTGCCGGATACTAAAGTGGTCATTGTTTCTTCTACAGTAAATCCTGAAGACTTTTCAAGAGCAAATCGTTACGAGTTAGTTATCGATTTTATCAATAAACCTTTAACTGTTGAAGGAATAGAAGAGCTAATGGAACACGAGCAGCTACAGCCATATTTTAATGCCTGACGAAATAAACCACCTTATAAGGTTTGTTCCTGATATAATGTTGCATGGATAATTCTGCCATTTCACATAACCTTTCTCTGCTCGCCAAACTGATGGATATTCATGGAGATAATAGCTTCAAAGCTAAATCTCTTTCTTCCGCTGCATATACAATTGATAAGTTACCAGTTGAACTTTCAACCTTATCTCAAGAGAAACTTTTTGCTGTAAAAGGAATAGGTGATTCTATTGGTAAAAGCGTAATTGAGTTAATAGACACTGGGCGATTAACAGCTTTAGATAAATACCTTGTTAAAACACCGCAAGGCATTTTAGAGATGCTTAAGATCAAGGGATTGGGTCCAAAAAAAATAGCAACCATTTGGAAAGATTTAGAAGTTGAAAGTATAGCTGAACTATTGTATGCCTGTAACGAAAACAGGCTGTTGCTTTACAAAGGTTTTGGTGAGAAAACGCAGAATAATATTAAAGAAGCAATTGAATTTTACTTGAGTCACCAGGGAAGTTATTTATATGCCCAGATAGAAAGCTTTGCAATTGATTTTGATACCAGGCTTCGAAAACATTTCTCGAACAACAATTTTTATTTGACAGGCGATTACAGGAGACATTCATTGACAATTGACAAGATTGAATGGGTAACTGATGCACCGCAAGAAGCCATACAAGCCTTCTTTGAAAAAGCTGACTACTCTGCAGAAAAAGAAGAGGATACTTTAAAAGTTGTTGGTCCCGAAAATGTAGCCATGCATTTTTATATTACACCTGCTGATCTATTATTTACAAAATTGTTCGAAACAAGTTGCAGTGCTGAATTTTTCACCAGTTGGAAGGAAAATATCGGATGGGATGAAAAGAAAATATTTACTTCTGAAGAACAGTTTTTTTCAGACCAGAGAATGCAGGTTATTCCTCCTTTTTTAAGAGAAACAAAAACAGTCATTGATAAAGCAGTTACAAATGATCTACCTGATGTTATAACATTTGAAGACGTAAAGGGAATCATTCACACACATAGCGACTGGAGTGATGGAAGTTATACGATAGAGCAAATGGCTAAGGCTGCTATTAAAAATGGCTATGAATATTTGGTTATCAGCGATCACTCAAAAACTGCCTATTATGCAAATGGATTGTTGCCGGAAAAAATTGTAGCACAACATATCCTTATAGAGGAGTTGAATGAAAAACTTCAGCCGTTCAAAATATTTAAAAGCATTGAATCAGATATTTTGAATGATGGGAGTCTTGATTATGATGATGATATTTTATCTTCATTCGATCTTGTAATTGCATCTATTCATTCAAACCTTAAAATGAATGAGGAGAAGGCAATGAAGCGCTTATTAAATGCTATTGCAAATCCTTATACAACCATTCTTGGGCACATGACGGGCAGAATGTTGCTAAGCAGGAATGGCTATCCCGTTAACTATGAAGAACTAATCGAAGCATGTGCTAAGCATAACGTGGTGATTGAATTAAATGCAAATCCTCGGAGATTAGATATGGATTGGAAGTGGATAGACAAAGCCATTGAAAAAGGTGTAATGATATCAATCGATCCGGATGCTCACTTTATAGAAGGTTTCAACGATATAAAATATGGAGTACTCGCAGCACAAAAAGGAGGATTGACCAAAGCAAATAACTTAAGCAGTTTCAGCTTACAGGAGTTTGAGACCTACATACAAAAACAAAAACTTAAAAGATCTTAAGCTGTCGCCTCAGCTAACGGTAGCTGCACATAGAAGGTGGTACCTTTTCCTTCTTCAGTTTCAAACCAAATCTTACCCTGTGCTTTCTCGACAATGCCTTTACAAATCGCCAGCCCCAAACCGGTACCTGAAGATTTAGTTGTAAAATTCGGCGTAAATATTTTGTCTTGCTTTTCTTTTGGAATACCCATGCCATCATCTTTTACACTGACAAATACATAATCATCATTTATCTCTTCAACTATCTCTATTAACGCCTTTTCTTTATCTGTGGATGCCTCAATTGCATTTTGAATAAGGTTCGTAAAAAGCCTGTTTACCTGTAACCTGTCAGCATTAATTTTTATTGAAGTTGTCGGCTTCTTCCATTTTATTTCAACACGTTCATTGGTGCTATGTAAATCAATAAGTGAAACTATGATGTTATTAAGATCAAAAAGTTCACTCTGCACATTTCCAATATTTGCAAACTGCGAAAAGTCGGAAGCTATTTTTGCAAGCTGATCTATCTGCTCAACTAACGTAGATGAAACTCTTCTTGCAAGATCTTTAACATCAGGCTTTTTTTCATCTATAGCCCTTTGCAGGTATTGAAGGCTCAGCTTCATTGGCGTAAGCGGATTCTTGATTTCATGTGCAACCTGTCGGGCCATTTCGCGCCACGCTCCTTCTCTTTCTACCTTGGCTAATGCCTGAGCGCTATCTTCAAGCTTTTTAACCATCTTGTTATATTCAACTACAAGTGCACCAATTTCATCATTGCTGTTCCAGTCTATTTGTTCATTAAATTTTCCAAGACTTATCTCCTTCATTTTATCTCCTATCAAAGAAAACGACCTGGTAATTCTGTTGGTAAGCAGCAATGCGATAGCACTGGCGAGCACAAAAATGAAAGCGTTTAAATTAATAAGTATCAATATGAAATTTGATATCTCCTGGTTTAATTCACTTTGAGAATTCAGGTAAGGAATATTCAGGTAAGCATACGTTTGGCCATCCTTTCCTTTTATTGGTACATAAATACTTAAATAAGTGAAACGACCCACCTGCTCTCTTTGAGTATACTGAATCTGATTATTGTAGTGGAGCTCTAAATATGCTTTAGGCTCCATCATTTCACTTAAAATATGTTTATTATAAATGTAAGGCTGTGTTGAAATTCTAAGTACCGCATTTGCGCCATAGAAGTTCACATCCACATTATGAATTTCAGAAACATTGTTGATAGTATTTTGTAATTCATCACTTGCCCCGAGGTCATAAATCTTCACCGCATCATCCATCAGCATTTGGCTGGCCAACTGGTCTTGTATTTCAGCTGCCATTAATTTTATTGCACGAACCAACCTCTCGTTGTTGGTCTCGTTAAAACGTTTTATATAAAACGAAATGGTAGCTACTCCAATAACAACAAATGAAAAAATGCTGATAAATATTATAGTAGATTGAATTTGGCTTCTGATACTAAAGCGAAAAGCTGCTTTAATACTTCTCCATCTAAAACGCGATCTAAACAAAATTCCAGCGAGTTGAAAAAGGACGACGATACAAAGGAATATTCCAAAGAGGTATGCGAAGAGAGTGATAGCTTCATAAAATACACTGCTGCTCCTGCTAATTACAACAATCTTATTTCCTGAGTTATACCACAGCTGGCTGGTCTCACCCTTGTTACGTACTTCATATTCAAGCTTAGGATAATCTTGCTTGCTTAGATGTGAGGGGAAGTTTTCGGTTCCGGACGAAATTAAAATCTCATTCTTATTATAAACTGCATAAGCATAGTTTACGTTTAAATCTGTTGAAATATCTTTAACTTGTTTAAAAAGTTCAGGATATAAAGCCTCGCTTTTATAACGTTTTGGCTTTGCAATGACAAAGAAGTAACCTAAAGTATTTCCGCTTGAATCAGTGATGCTTTTCTGGAATAAATAACTAAATCTGTCTAAGCTATTTTCATAATAGTAAAGGTTATCAATGCCAGTGGGCTTACTTTGATTCGTTATGATATTTGAGATGACTTCATAAGAAGCTACATCATCATTGAACAGAGGATTCTGTGCAGCATCAAATGTATAAATGCGTGTATCGTATTTGTTGAGGTAACCAGAAAAGTTTTCATTTATCAAGCTATCCTTTAAAAAATTATTACTTGCCTCAGATTTAAACCTATAAAAATTGCTTGATAAAAACTCATCATTAAAATGCGTTACCGCCATGCTCATTAAATTCTCACCCGAAGGATCTGTTTGCATTGCAAGTTTCTCTGCAATCTTCTTTCGTTGTTCTATTTCATCTATCCTGTTCTGATATATAATAAGAGATGAAACGCTCGCCGAAAAAATGATTAGCCACAGCAGGAAAAAAGAAGAACGCATAAGTGGCAAGTATAGGTCTCCCCCACGTCTTTCATATATAAGCAGGTATAACAACAGCCAAACGAGAACTATAAGATCACTGTTTAGTGTAGGCGTGCCAAAGTTTAAGCTCAAATAAAGAAGTCCAAGAACAGTAGTAAATAAATATTTTGCCCACACAGGCAAGTCTGTGCATTTTTTTATAAGAAGAATTACAACATGCGATAAGTG
>DASVST010000233.1:0-2991 GCA_036387965.1 Segetibacter sp.
TATAAAAGACATCAGCAATGACTCACTTAAAAACTGGGCTACTAAACTTCCTTTTCCTGCGCCAATCACTTTTCTAACACCCACTTCTTTTGCTCTTTTTTCCGATCTTGCAGTTGCAAGATTCATGAAGTTAATGCATGCAATTATCAGGATGATCCATGCAATTGTAGTGAAGAGACGAACATATTCTATGCGACCACCCACCTGCTTACCTTGCTCAAATTTGTTGTAAAGCCGCCAGTCGTTCATACTAAACAAGAAAGGTCTTGCTATTGCCTCTGCATTTTTCGTTTGAATATAGCCATAAAGCTTTTTATTAATTGCATCAACATTGGCATTTGGTTGTACTTCTACATATGTCTGTACGCCATTGGAGCCCCAGTTTTGTAGCCATGTATTTTGATCTTCAAAAACTTTAAAGGGAGCAAGCCAGTCAAATTTAAAAGAAGAATTTTTTGGAAGATCTTCTATAACTCCACTAATTACATATTCATCTTTGTTGGAGATTTTCAAAGTTTTGCCAATAGGATCATCCTTTCCGAAAAACTTCTTTGCCATTGATTCCGTTATTACCAGCGAATGTAGTTGGCTAAACATTTTATTTCTATCGCCCCTGAGCATCGGAAAAGCAAATATTTTAAGGAAGGTTGAATCCACATACATACCCTGCTCATAAATTGCTTTATCTCCTAAGGAAAATAATTTTCGAGCTCCCCAGTCTGTTCGGGCTGTACTTTTTATCCCGGGAATTTCGGTCTGCATACCGCCTGCAAGTACTCCCGGCGATGATCCAAAAGTAAATGTTGTACCATCATAGGTTTGATTTTCCATTATGCGGTAGATATGATTGCGATTAGCGTGATGATGATTAAAGGTCAGTTCATCTTCTACCCATAATAGTATTAATGCAGCACAAGCTACACCCACTCCAAGACCAACAATGTTCAGCAAGCCAAAAGTTTTGTTCTTCAACAAGTTTCTAATGGCTGTTTTAAAATAATTAGTAAACATGATTATAGTTTAAAAGGGTTGCGTTTTCGAATTATAATATTATAAAAAATTACTCGGCTTCTTTAACCTTTCGCTTCTTCAAAAGAACCTTCTATAAAATTTTTTAGAAGAAACCAGAATAGAACAGGAATCCTTCTTCCACCAACTATATAGTTACTGAAAATTCGTTTTTGCCTTTTCCCCCCGGTAAAAGCACATACTTGTTATAGCTCAATACTGCATCATTTGATTCATATGATATTGTATACTTAGCTACTAATAGTTCTTCTCCCTCATAAAAATTATTCACTTGTATAGCTTTAACTAAAGCATTTCTTTGAGAGGGCAACTTGCTTAAGCTACCTGTTCTTACTGTCGTAGCATATACAACTTCAAATTTGTTGTCTTTATATTTTGAGACTGTGACGTAAACCTTTGCCTTCGACTTCTTGTAAATCTCCTGCGAATAATCTGTAGAAGAGTATATCGCCATTTCAACTGTTTTCGAAACGGGCTTTTCGGGTGTTACTAATCCTATAAAAGAACTAAAAGTAGTTATCATCAATATAGCAACAACTGCTAATCCTATAGTGTTTTTTCTGAATAACTGTTTCATGAGAAATGATTTTAGCTTTATACTTGATTTGGATTACATAGTATGTAGAACAGTGCCACAACAACAACTATTTGTAAATCAGATAGATACGGACAAGCTGAATCTATGAAGGTGTTCGTAAACGTTACAGTTTATGTACGTTTTTAATCCAGGAGATGACCACAGGTAACTTGACTTAACAACTCTCAAAAAACAAATTTTCACCCATCACCCTTTTAATGGCTCAAAATATGCTAACGAAAAAAGCGTGATATTGCAACCACAAAATCTGAAACAATAATGTGTGGAATTGTAGGTTATACAGGGCAGCGTGAAGCTTACCCAATCGTGTTAAAAGGTCTTAAACGATTAGAGTATCGTGGTTATGATAGTGCCGGTGTTGCTTTGCTTGATGGTGAGTTAAACGTTTATAAGAAAAAAGGAAAGGTTTCTGAACTTGAAGATTTTGTTTTAGGTAAAGATCTTCATGCAAATACCGGGATCGGACATACACGCTGGGCAACACACGGGGAGCCAAGTGATCGCAATGCTCATCCTCATCAAAGCGCTGATGGTTCACTTGCTATGATTCATAATGGAATTATAGAAAACTATGCATCCATCAAACAAGAGCTCATTAAAAAAGGTTATCACTTTAAGAGCGATACCGATACTGAAGTTCTCCTAAACTTTATTGAAGACATCAAAAAAAACAACAACAGTTCTCTTGAGGAAGCAGTTCGTATTGCATTGAGAAGAATTGTGGGTGCTTATTGCATTTTGTTAGTTAGCAAAGAAAATCCGGAAACAATAATAGCAGCCCGCAAAGGAAGCCCCTTAGTTATAGGTATTGGAAAAGGAGAACATTTCCTTGCATCTGACGCATCTCCAATTATAGAATATACAAAAGAAGTGGTTTATGTAAATGATTATGAGATGGCAATAATAACGCCTGATGAACTCATTTTAAAAAACCTGGGAAATGAAAAGCAAACTCCTTTTATTCAAAAACTTGATCTTGAATTAGCAGCAATAGAAAAAGGAGGGTTTGACCATTTCATGCTTAAAGAAATTCATGAACAACCAGAGACTATCTATGATTGTTTACGTGGACGTTTGTTACACGAACACGGTAAAATTGTAATGAGCGGAGTTGAAAATAACATAGAAGCACTTACTAATGCAAAACGCATTGTGATGGTTGCTTGCGGTACAAGCTGGCATGCTGGTTTGCTCGCAGAATATATGTTTGAAGAGTTATGTCGCATTCCTGTTGAAGTTGAATATGCGTCAGAGTTCAGGTACAGAAATCCTGTGATTGAAAAAGGTGATGTAATCATCGCAATATCCCAAAGCGGTGAAACAGCAGACACTTTGGTAGCATTAGAAAATGCAAAACAACAAGG
>DASVST010000234.1:0-7897 GCA_036387965.1 Segetibacter sp.
ATACCAATAGATAAACCGAATATATTGATAGCAGAAAAACTTTTGTTCTTTGCAAGGTTTCTAAGTGCTATAGTTAAGAAGTTTCGGATCATATGAATAGATTTATTCTGTTCGTAAACTTTTAATAGGATTTGATATCGCTGCTTTAATAGTTTGAAAACTTACGGTCAATAGTGCAACAACTAAAGCTGCGATAGCTGCTATTCCGAAAATCCACCAGCTAATGTTTACCCGGTATGGAAAGTCTTCAAGCCACTTGTTCATTAAAAACCATGCTATTGGAAATGCTATAAGAGAAGCAATTAAAACAGGCTTCAAAAAGTTTTTAGATAGCATTGCTACAATACTCATTACACTTGCCCCCAACACTTTTCTGATGCCGATTTCTTTTGTACGTTGTTCGGCACTAAATGCTGCCAAACCAAATAAGCCCATACAACCAACAACTATTGCCATTATTGTAAACACCCAGAGAAGAGTGCTCAGCTTATCTTCAGACTTATACATTTCACCAAAGCTTTCATCCATAAACTTGTAATTCAGAGGATAGGCTGGTGCAAATTTTTTCCATACCTGTTCAATGTGTGCAATTGTATTTTTTACGTCGTCAGGTTTTATTTTAACAGCTACTTTGGCACTTGCAACAGGGTAAATCATAAGTACTGCCGGTTCTACTTTTTCGTGCAAACTTTTATAATGAAAGTCTTTTATGACACCAACTATTTGCCCTTTCTTTAGAGGATTCAAAGAATCGGGTACCCATTTATCCCAATGCACTTGTTGACCTAATGCCTTTTCGGGTGTTCCAAAGCCAAACTCTTTTACAGCAGTTTCATTTATGATAAATGCCTCTTCAACATCTGTTGTTCTTTCTTTCGAAAAATCTCTACCTGCTATTACCTGCAAGCCCAGTGTACTTACATAATCATGATCAACTACAAAAAGGCTTGTCGATTGTCTTTTCTTTGGATCTTTAGACGGTATAATAACGCCATCTCCCGCAAACTGATCTCCGGGTAGTCCATAGCCTGCCGTTGCGGCAACCACGTTAGGTGAACGCTTTAATTCAGTTTTAAAGGTTTCCATATCCGCTCCAACATTCCCATTTATATCAAAGAATAGAACCTGGTCTTTAACAAAGCCTAAGTCTTTACTATGGAGGAAGGTTAATTGCCGGTAAACTATTGTTGTAGAAACTATCAATAAAGCTGACAATGCAAATTGAACGATAACAAGCCCTTGCCTTAACCATGCAGTGTGGCTGCCGCTATCGCCGGTAAGTTTCATTCCCTTTAAAACTCTCACAGGTTCAAAACCTGAAAGTACCAGCGCTGGATATATACCCGCAAGGGCACCGATAATAATACCAGAGATTAATAACGCCAAGCCTAACAAAGGATTTGTAATGGGATTGAAGGAGATTTCCTTTCCTGTAAAATCATTAATGAATGGTACAAGTACTAATGTAGCAATGGTTGCTATAATTATTGAGAAGACGGATAGCAAAATAGTCTCACCGGTGAATTGTCCAATCAATTGTTTCCGGTCTGCACCAACAACCTTTCTTACACCAATTTCCTTCGCTCTTCTAAACGATCTTGCAGTGGCAAGATTTATGAAATTGAAGCATGCTATTATTAGTACAAATAATGCAATGATAGATAATCCTTTTACGTACGTTTCATTTCCTCTTATTGCATTGTCATACACAAAATCTGAAGACTGCAGATGAATATCTTGCAACTTCTGCAGTTGGGGCATGTATGTAATTTGATCGTCCGGATCCATTTGACGGTTGATGTCTGTTACAATAGCTGCATTAAATTTCTTTTGTAACTGTAGTGCATCCGTTTGGGGTTTAAGTTTTACATAGGTATAAAACTGTTGCCATGTCCATTTTTCCATTCTTGCTGCCGGAATACCCGCCGAGGCATAGGACATGAAATATCTATAATCCAGATGAAAATGCTTAGGCATTTCTGCAAGCACTCCCTTTACAGCAAAGGTGTCTTTATCTATATAAACACTTTTGTCGATAACATCGGTAGAACCAAAATACCTTTTTGCAAGCTCCTCAGTTAATACCACTGACATTGGTTCTTTTAATGCAGTATTAGGGTCTCCCTTTAAAAATTTAAGAGGGAAAACTTCAAAAATTGAACCTTCAACAAACACACCTTTGTCTTCGTAATTTGATTTATCACCGGTTTCAAAAAGAAATTTTTGCCCGCTCATTAGTATACGTACTGTTGTATCTACTTCAGGGTATTGCTGTTGCAGGTATGTAGCAAACATCGGTGGTGTAACCGCCAATTTTTTTGTACCTGTTTCATCTTTAGTTGTGTTAAAGATTCTGTACACATTTGCATGGCCTTTAAAAAATTTATCGTACTGTAATTCATCCCAAACAAAAAGTGCAATGACTAAACAACCGGTAATGCCAATTGCGAGACTTAAAATATTAATGAGTGTAAAACCTTTGTAACGCAACAGGTTTCGGATAGCAGTCTTTAAATAATTTTTAAACATAAGGTAGGTTGATTTATTATGTTGTATGGGTTTGGTACCAGCTTTAGTTTTTCATAGCATCATCGTTGTGTCACTCACTTCAACTGTTACCTAAGTATCGTCGTTGCGAGGAACGAAGCAACCCTCATGATGATAAACAAGTCCATCGATTCGTAAGGAGATTGCATCGTTCCCGAATCAAGTTTGGAACAAGCTATTTCTCCTCGCAATGATTATTAATGATACTATGTACAAGAGTGCGACGCAACGATGCTTAATATATATTCCTGAGCCGGGATCATAAAAAAGCACTCTCCACTATTCATTTTCAAATTTTCAAATCGTCAAATTTTCAAATTCTTTATTCAGATCTTAAACTCTTTACTGGATTTCTTAATGCGGCTCTTATAGTTTGTATACTTATTGTTGATAGTGCGATCACTGTAGCGAGTATACCTGCTATTGCAAATACCCACCATGCGATATTTATTCTGAAGGCAAAGTTTTCTAACCACTTGCTCATAGCAAACCAGGCTATAGGAAATGCAATGAATACAGACACGGCAACCAGCTTTAAGAAATCAGTAGATAACATTGAAACAATGCTTGTGATGCTTGCACCAAGAACCTTACGTATCCCGATTTCTTTTGTGCGTTGTGTTACAATTAATATTACCATCGCCAATAAACCCATACACGAAAGAACAATTGCTATAGTGCCGCCGGAAACGAATATCTGTCCCAGCTTTTCCTCCCGTCTGTATTGACGGTCTATGTTTTGATCTGTAAAAGAACCTTTGAAATCTGCTGTTGGCAGTATAGTTTTCCATGTATCTTTTAGCAGTTGCATTGTTTGGGGCAATGCATTCGACCTGGCTTTTACAAGTATATAATGAATAGGAAAATCTTTGCTTAACACAAGTGTAAGCGGCTCAATTTCCTGGTGTAATGATTTAAAATGGAAATCTTTTACAACTCCTATAACCTGCATAGGTGGACCGTCTTCATCAACAGGTAGTTGAACACCTACAGCTTCCTTTTCGCCGAGCTGTTTTGCCATTGCTTCATTGATGATTACTGCGTTGCTATCCGTGGGTAAGTCCTTGGAAAATTCACGTCCGTCAAGCAAAGTGATATCAAGCGTTTTCACGAAATCATAGCTTACGCCCATCCAGTTGCTTGTGATTCCTTTATTCTTGTAATCAAATCCAACCTTAGATGTTCTTGATGAACCATCTAAACCTCTTCCAAGATTATCATAGATGCCGCTTATACTTTCGACAGTAGGATAAGAGGCAAGTTTTTCACGCATTAATTCAAGAGCTCTGGTTGGATCAATTTCGCCTTCAACAGGAATACTTATTATTTGGGTGCGGTTATAACCTAAAGGTTTCGAACGTAGATAATCTACCTGTTGCCATGAAACGATCGTACAAATGATCAATAACGTGGCAATAGAAAACTGCACAACGATGAGGGAATTTCTTAATCTATTAGAACGTTTGAAGGAAACTTTTCCTTTCAATACTTCAACTACATTAAACCTTGACATTAGCCATGCAGGATAACCACCTGCAAGTAAGGTGATGAAAAAGAATACAGCAGCAATGCCCAGCCAAACCAGAGGAGAAAATAGAATTTCCCTGTTGATATTCATGGCAAACAGTTGCTTGTAAGATGGCACAAGCAAGTAAAATGCAAAGCAACTTACAATAAAAGAAAGGAGGCAAATTAAAAATGCTTCACCCCAAAATTGTGAAGTAAGCTGCCAGCGTTGTGCACCTAATGTTTTGCGAAGTCCTATTTCACGGGTACGGGTAAATGAGCGGCCAATGCTTAGGTTAATAAAGTTGATACAAGCAATCGCTACAATAAGAATACCTATAATGAGCAAGAGGTATAAATATTCTTTACTTACAACCGATCCTTCAGTTGGAAACGCTTTTGTAGTATGCATCTCTTTCAAAGGCTGAAGCTGCATTTGGATATATGAGCCATCCTTGCCTGGTTTTGCGCCATCACGTTTTAGGTTCTGGATGCTTTCTGCAAAGTTTTGATTGACAAAAGGGGCTAATTTTTTCTCGAAATCAGAAGGTTTAATTCCATCTTTAAGTTGCACATATACATTATGGTTTGAATTATCCCACCTTGTCGCATTAGACGCATAATCAGGATGCTGCTCAAACCTTACAACAATATCGTATTGAATGCTGGAGTTGTCAGGCAGATCTTCTGAGATAGCAGACACCAAAAAGCTTTTCCACTCACCCTGCAACTGTAACTCCACCATTTTGCCTGTTGCATCATCTGTTCCAAATATTGCCAATGCGGCCGATTTAGTAATTACGGCATTGTTTGGTTCACTCAATGCATTCTTATCTCCGCCTTTTACCATAGGAAAAGTAAACATGCTGAAAAAATCGGCATCAGTAAACTTTACATTCTTTTGAATTTTCTTCTCCCCATGTCTAACTACAGCATTATGGTTTATATACCGAACACCATGTTCAACATCAGGATAGGCAGCTTTTAAAGCAGGTAATAGAGGAGTAGCCATGCTACTGCTCATTTCTACCTTGTCTGCCTTGTTGGTTTTAAAATAAAGTGTATAAATGTTATCTACGTTCTTATGAAACCTGTCGAATGAAAATTCGTAATAAACACTAAGGAATAACAACAGTGCTGCAGTAAAAGCAACACATAAACCAACCAGGTTAATGGTGGTGTCTCCTTTATGCTTTACAAGATTTCTGAACGCGATGGTTAAGTAATTTCTGAACACAGCTTAAATTTTATAAAGATGTTAATCAAAAAATTATTGTTTCGTCGGTGGAGATTGCCACAGTACATGGGTGATCGTCCAGTTACCATTGTGCTTACCTAATAAAATATAATCAGTACCCCACCATGCAGTTACTTTAGCAGATGCAGTTTGATCCTGGTAATCTAAAACTTCAACTTTTTTAAAAAGCTTTTCGGCTTCTGCTGTATTATTTTTTGCTTTCACTCTGAGCACATAGTCAATCATCTGCTGGTACGACATTGCCATGCCAACATAAGTGTTGTCTTCTTTCTTACGAGAGTATCCCCACTTCTTAACATCGGGAGAAATGCTTCGGGTGATTTTAGAAGTGTCTCCAAAATAGAACGCATCAACATAGTCCATAACCGCAGATGTAATTAAGTTTTTTTCACTATGTCTTGCCGAAGAAGATGTAGATGTAGTTGTGCTTGTTGTTTTGAAGTATTTATTTGCTCCAAGAGAATCAATAATGTTATTGATTAAAGATTGTTTTTGCACCTCGCTCATTCCTGATACTTCAAAAGTTTTTTCAAAGTGTATGCTGGTAGTATCATTTCTTACTTTCAATGTAAGTTGAAGTCTCTTTCCGTTGTCATCTACACTTTTTATTATCTGGTTATTTCTTTGTGCAGTAACAGAGAGAGATATAACTATCAGGAGGGTTGTTAGAATGTATTTCATGCCGTTTAGGTCAGATGGTGTTTAATAAGGTTGTTATTGGGTACTTATACCAATATGTTCTCTGTTACTGTTTGACCATCTAACATTCTGATGATTCGATGACTATACCTTGCATCATGCTCAGAGTGAGTTACCATAATAATGGTTGTTCCCTGTTCATTCAGGTCAGTCAAAAGTTGCATTACTTCATTACCATTGGAAGAGTCAAGATTACCTGTAGGTTCATCAGCTAAAATCAATTTCGGATTATTAACCACTGCTCTTGCAACAGCAACTCTTTGTTGCTGTCCGCCGGATAATTGTTGCGGGTAATGATTACGACGATGCATTATCTGCATCTTATCAAGAACTTCTTCTACACGTTTTTTTCTTTCGGGAGCTTTTGCACCGAGGTATATCAAGGGCAACTCCACGTTCTCAAAAACTGTAAGCTCGTCAATTAAATTAAAGCTTTGAAATACAAAACCAATGTTTCGCTTACGTAATTCAGCACGTTTACGTTCATTAAAGTCTACTACTTCTATACCATTAAAAAGAAAGCTCCCTTTATCGGGGTCATCTAGCAAACCAACAATATTTAATAGCGTTGATTTTCCGCATCCTGAAGGTCCCATAACAGCTACAAATTCGCCTTCTTTTATCTCGAATGTTAACTTGTTTAGCGCTACAGTTTCTACATCTTCAGTGCGATAGACTTTTTCGAGCTCTTTAATTTTGATCATTTGAGTTTGGTTTGAGTTGAAAAGTTTTGTTTATTAATATTTGAAAGAGAAGATACTTAGAGGGTGGATGTCATCGATGTCGACCACGTGAGTTTTTTGTTTGAGTTGTATATCTGCAACGCTAACATTGCAGGATTTGGATTGGTATCCAATTCCACAACAGAACAAAATAAGCGTGGAGTATATAAGTAGTTTTTTCATGATAGTATTTTAAATGGGGTTATTCTTTTTTAAGAATTAGTTCCTGCATTGTTCCATAGTTTTCGTAGGAGGATGTTACTACTTTATCACCTGGTTTTAATCCCTGCAATACTTCATAATAATCCGGATTTTGGCGTCCTAATTGTACATCAACTTTATAAGCCATTTTTCCATTGTCCGATACTTTGAATATCCAGTTGCCTCCTGTTTGTTGGAAAAATCCGCCTTTTGCAAGAAGCACTGCTTGTGTTTCATCACCTAATGCTAAACGAACCTGTAAAGTTTGTCCCCGGCGAATACCCTGCGGTACCTGGTCAACAAACTCCATATCTACCTGGAACCTTCCATTAGTAACCTGCGTATAGACTTTTTTAATCTTTAGTTTATAACTTTTTCCGGCTAGGCTAAAGTCTCCTGTAAGCCCAATAAAAATTCTTGAGATATAATGTTCGTCAATATCAGCACGTATTTTAAATCCACTGGTTACATCTATCTGTCCAAGCCTTTCGCCTTTATTTTTTGACTGTCCTATTTCTGCATCCAGCGAAGTCAATTGACCGTCAACCGGTGCTCTTACAATTAGATCACCAACCTTTCTTCTCATGAGTGCCAACGCATTTTGCATTCTTGAATAAGATTCACCTGCCTGGCGTATTTGTTGAGAGCCCGATGAAAGATCTTTATCGAGGGTTTCCTTAGTTAGTTTCTTTCTTTTAAGTTGATAGTTGTAATTATTTTCAGAAGATTTGAAATCTTGCGAACCGATTGCTTTTTGCTCGTGTAAATGTTTATTTAGCTTATATACTCTTTCAGCTTCTATTACTGCATTATCAACTTCTGCCATTTGGTTTAACTGGCGAATAGTATTTTGCTCGGCATTATTACGGGTGTTTTGCATTTGTGTAAGAACATTAAATACAGCCGTTTCCTGGTTAGAAAGGCTTAGCTCAAGATCGGTATTTGCAAGCCGCAAAATGGGTTG
>DASVST010000235.1:0-8664 GCA_036387965.1 Segetibacter sp.
AATGGTACCTGGTACGATCTAAAGCCTTTGAGGCTAGAAGGGCAGGGTTTTCCGCAGTATCCACGAAACAGACAATATTCAAGGGTGCAGGTTGACATTCCTATGGGTGCAGGTTTCAAATATTACGTTTCGCAAAAACATTATTTAGGACTTGAGGGTATGGTTCGTAGAACTTTTACAGATTATTTAGATGATGTTAGTACATCGTATATTGACCCGGCGTTATTTGGAGCTTACCTATCACCTGAAAACGCTGCACTGTCTCGTGAGCTATATTTCAGAGATTCCCGTAATAACACAACCCTTAACAGGGGTAATCCTGACAATGATGATTACTTCTTCACGGTGTCATTAAGATTTGGAATTGTATTAGGCAGGTAAAATTGTTAAGGTCATTTATATTTCAGCGTCTCTAAGCATTTCAATATGCTCAATTCCGTCTTCTAAATACATATCGCTGGTTTGGGTAAAACCTAAAGCACCGTAAAATTTTTGAAGATATAATTGAGCGCCGATCTTAATGGGGTGTTTTCCAAATAGTATATTGCATTGGTGTATAGCTTCTTTCATTAAGGATTTGCCCGCACCAGATTTTCTATACTTAGGAGACGTTATGACCCTTCCGATCGAAATATATTCATACGAAACTCCTTTGGGTAAAAGCCGCGCATAAGCAGCGAGGTCTTTACCCGCCCAACCCATAAGGTGAAAAGACTTTTGATCTTTGTTATCTAAATCCTGGTAAGCACAATTTTGCTCAACAATAAAGACTTCGTTTCTTAACTGGAGAATTGAATACAATTGATGATTAGTGAGTTCTTCGAAGGGAACACATTCCCATACAATTTCTGGCATTAATCTACATTTTGCTTTATAAATGCAACAGTTCTTGAATAGGTATCAAGCAGGTTCTTTCCATACCACCCATGTCCTTCCCCGGTGTAAAGTTTCATTTCTACTTTAGCGTTCACAGATTCAAGTTTTGCTTTAAGTGTAGTAGACTGTGAAACAGGTACAACATAATCCATATGACCATGAAAAATTAAGGTTGGCACTGACTTGGAAGTTACAAAACTAATTGGGCTCGCCTGCTGATAAAGTGATGCATTAGCTGCAGGTGTTGTACCAAATAAATTGAGCATGGTTTGTTGCGATGCTGATGGAAACGGATGATTTGTATATAAGGCTGTCATATCAGTTGGACCAAAAAGATCGACAACTGCTTTTATGTTTCCGTTACTGTTGTTTTTATACGCCTGTAAAAGTGCGAGATGAGCACCGGCGCTGGCACCAACCAAAACAAAATTTTCTCCACTTATTTTATACTCGTCCGATTTCTTGGTGATAAAATCTAGTGCTGCCTGAACATCATTTATTTGTGCAGGAAACCTGTTAGCTGAGTTAGCAAGTCTATAATTAATATTAAAAATAGCGTAGAGCGGCAATTGTGCTCTAATCGCTGCAATGGAGGGATTAAAGTCTGCTTTATCTCCCCCACTCCAGCTTCCGCCATGTATAAATACTAACGCTTTTGTTTTACCTGTGGTTCGGCCAGCAGGCAGATAAACATCCATCTTCTGCGCAGCATTAGCTCCGTACGATACATTCATATAATCTTGTTGTGTAATCACCTCCCCCTTGCTTGCCTGTCCTTTTTGACATGTAGAAAAAACACTGACAATAGTAAGCGGTAAAAGCAGGTATTGAACGATCAATTTCATAGACACATTCAACACAAAAACCATGAAAAACTTTTTGCCTGCGTAAGCATTAACTTTTTAATATCATCTGCCAACCGACGGCACTACTGCAAGACTTTCATTACCATCTTCTGAAACTGACTGAACGGCAAAAAAGTAGTTATCCTTTGACATTGGCAATGTCATGTTGGTTAGAGTGGTAAATATTTTTCTTTGCCAAACGGGACTTGTTGTTTCCCTTACCAACACATAGTATCCCTTCACTCTTCCCGCTTTTGGAGCTTGCCACCTTAGATTGCTTGCATTTGTAAGTCTTCTTGTTTCAATAACAACAGAGTCCGGCATTGAGGGTGATTTTGAAAGATTTGCAAGATTCGCTAAGTTCATTGCTGTATTTTTTCTCAGGTATTCAAAATCCATAAACTCCGGTAGATCACCATATACGATTCCGTTTTCGGTTCGCACATTTTGATGCTGGTGGTAATAATTTTCATTCATCTCTGTAAAACGAACTGCGGCATATCCTTGTTCAACAAAAGGAGTATGATCTCCCCCACGTAAAAACCTGTCGTTGCGATAGATCATCACTACCTGCAGGTTATCTACATAGCGCTCCCCCACTTCTTTTACATAACGTGCAAGTTGCCTTGCTTTACCATCATTCTCCAATCCAAGACTTCGGATGTTTAAAGCTCTTCTACCAGTATCAGCTATAGAAAATGCTTCGCTAAAAACCCTGATTTTTGTGTTGTCAATAATGTTTGTTTCACTGCTATTATTGCTTCCCATTATATCATTGTTCAACACAGCTTCAATATTCCAGTTTTCTCTTCTTGCTTTTCTTGCCATATAAGCTGCACCTAATAACCCCTGCTCCTCACCGCTTACCGTCATAAAAATAATAGTAGCGGGAAAGTTTTGTTTACTCATTATTCGTGCACATTCTAAAACAGCTGCGCAACCACTTGCATCATCATTTGCACCCGGTGCGTCACCAACACTGTCTGTTGCTGAACTCCGCATGTTATCAAGGTGCCCCGTAATAATAAAAATCCTGTTGTCTTTTGGATCTGATCCCTTAAGCGTCGCAACAACGTTTCCTAAGTTTATGGATCTGTCTATGCGGCGACGATCGGCATTATAAGTAGTTGTATCTACAAATGCTGTTAATCGGTTATTCGACTGCTTTGCAAATTCATTGAACTTGCTTAAAACCCAATTTCTTGCTGCACCAATTCCACGGTTTTTGTCGGTTGTAGAGCTCAGCGTATTTCGCGTACCAAAACTTACCATTTTAAGTATGTACGATCTAAGAGAATCTGTAGAAACTTCTTTCACCATTTTTTCAATTGATGGATCTCTTTGAATGATAGTTTGAGAAGACAGTCTTTCAGCAAAGAAAATTGCTAAGAGCGGCAGTAAATTTTTCATAAGTTATTTTGAGAACACAAATTTAGAATATCTAGCTTGAAGAGTATTTTTCTAATACTCCAGCTAAACGATAATTTTCTAAATAAGTTAATGTTGTCCTACTCGTGAACAACCAGAATAGGCACATTACTTTTGTAAGAAAGGCTCTGTGTACGGCTTCGTTTATATAATTTTTCGAGGAACGAATGATTCTGTTGAACCGCAATGATCATGTCAATTTTCTTTTCTTCTGCAAAAAGATTAAGCGCTTCATCTACATCGTATAACCTCATAAAGTGAAACTCCGGGTTATATTCAGCAAACATTTCGCGAAGGTTATCTTGCTCTTTCTCATAGCGTTCAGTTATGGAAATATAATGAGCAGGGTCAACATTCACAATATGGAGATTTGGACACGAAAAGTTCAATACTTTTTTTATAGGAACTGACGGCGTTACGTTTAAGGTATCATTGAAGTCTGATGATAACATCACATTTTTAACCGGTTTGTATTCTGCTTTTTCGGGAATGATCAAGACCGGGCAAACCTTTCGCTGAGCCATTTTTAGTGTATTGCTTCCTATAAATAATTGGGCGATCGCATTTCTCCCTGTTATGCCCATCACTACCAGGTCAGCGCTTCTATGCCTCACTGCTCTTTCCAGTTCATCTATAAAATCGTCGCCCTGGTGCGTAAGTGCTTCAAATTTGCCATTGCTTTCAAGCAGCAATTCAGCCTTTAATTCGTCAAGTTTTTTTTGTGCTTCTTCCTGCTCCGAAGCCTTTGAATAACTATGGTATAAAATGATAGATACCTCCTCTACGTCAATAAAGAACTTAGCCGCATAGCGAGCTGCATGTAAAGACGTTTCAGAAAAATCAACGGGAACGATTACTGTGTTCATAAGCAATAAGTTATGGTTTGGTTTCTGCAAATTAGTGATTCTGCACTAGTAAAATTCATATTAGGTAAAGTGCAACTATTAGTAATTATACTTATCCTTCCACTTCTCTTTAAGATATTTTCGCAATTCATTCTCCCTTGCATTATTTGCAGGATCATAAAATTTCGTTTCCTTCAGTTTATCCGGGAGGTATTCCTGCTCAGCAAAGTTGCCCGGAAAAGCATGAGGATATTTATAATCTTTCCCATAATCCAGCTTCTTCATCAGCCCTGTTGGTGCATTACGAATGTGTAATGGAACAGGCAGATTTCCTGTTTGAGAAACTGCATCTTGTGCTTTATTGATAGCAACATAAGCAGCGTTGCTCTTTGGTGAACTTGCAAGATAAACAGCACATTGCGCCAGTATTATTCTTGCTTCAGGATAACCAATTACATGTACCGCCTGAAAGGTATTTGTAGCTAATACCAACGCTGTCGGATTAGCATTACCAACATCTTCACTTGCCAATACAACCATACGCCTGGCTATATATTTTACATCTTCTCCGCCTTCAATCATTCGCGCAAGCCAGTATACTGCACCATTAGGATCGCTTCCTTTTACTGACTTTATAAAAGCAGAAATAATATCATAATGCTGCTCTCCCTTTTTATCATATAAGGCGACTTTAGTTTGAGCAACACTCATTACAAAATCGTCTGTAATAACTACCGTGTCCGATTCCGCCGACTGAACAACGAGTTCAAGCAGGTTTATTAACTTTCTTGCATCACCACCGGAGATATTAAATAATGCTTCTGTTTCTTTAAGATCAATGTGTTTAGTTTGCAGCCATTCATCTTTTTTAATCACTTGCTTTAAAAGCTGGAGCAAGTCTTCTGTGTTTAAAGCCTTTAAAACATAAACCTGGCATCTGCTCAACAACGCTGAATTAACTTCGAAAGAAGGGTTCTCAGTTGTTGCACCTATAAGTGTAATTATACCTTTCTCAACTGCACCTAAAAGGGCATCCTGCTGTCCCTTATTAAACCTGTGAATCTCATCAATAAACAAAATGGAACGTACTGTTTTCTTAGCTTCTTCAATAACTTCTCTTACATCTTTTACACCACTGCTTATTGCACTTAGCTGGTGAAACGGCACCTGTAAAGAATGAGCAATAATGTTTGCAATAGTTGTTTTACCAACACCCGGCGGACCCCACAAGATCATCGAAGGCACGTTACCTTTTTCTATTGCATTTCTTAGAATGCTACCCTTGCCTGTAAGATGTTGTTGACCAGCAAGATCATCTAAACTTGCAGGACGCATTCTTTCGGCTAATGGTATGGATGGAGAGTTCATATATAAAATAACAAAAAAGAACCTGAGTATAGCACCGTTGTTATACTACTGAAAAAAAGATGAATGTTTCCGTAATAAAACAAATGTCCATATAACATGAACCAGTAAAATAATGCCATAAGCCAGCATTATGTATAAAAAGGTAGTAATGGTTTGTAAAGGCATATTAACTCCATAACCTTTTATCGCGTCCACATAAGCTTGCGGTTTACCCATCAGGATGATTACGTCTACAATCACCACGAGACTAAAAATCAACGCAACAATTCCATTCACTTTCACCAGGTCTTTTAAGTTCTTTTTTACCACCTGCTGTTGCTGCAAAACTTTTTTACTGAATTGGTTGCTGAACCATGCATATAAGATTATCGAAACCATCATAAAACCAGACAACATTGTTATTGGAGATGCCAGGATCATTGGTATACTTAGCACTAATGATATGGACAGTAGCATTGCAACTGTGTTAATTATTATGCTGAATATTTTATAGAGAAGTGTCATAAGGCAGGTGTCATAACTATACTACTTTAGATTCAATTTTATCTGCAACTCATCAAACTGCTTTTCATCTATAGTACCCGGCGCGTCAAGCATTACATCCCGACCACTATTATTTTTCGGAAATGCAATAAAATCACGTATGCTTTCACTACCGCCAAGAATTGCGCATAATCGGTCGAAACCAAAAGCAATCCCGCCATGTGGAGGAGCGCCGTATTCAAATGCACCTAGCAGAAATCCGAACTTATGTTGTTGCTCTTCAGCATCCATTCCTAATGCAGCAAACATCTTTTCCTGCAGATCACGTTGAAAAATTCTTATTGATCCACCACCAATTTCATTTCCATTAAGCACCATATCGTAAGCGTTGGCTTTGATATTTGCATATGGATGATTTAAATAATCTTCGGCATTTTCAATAACTGGATTGTTATTGATCATTGTCTGAATTTGATCAGGCTTTGGTGATGTAAATGGATGATGGCGTGCTACCCAGCGATTGTCTTCTTCAGCATATTCAAACAGTGGAAAATCAAGTACCCACAACAGCTTAAACTCATCATCTTTTCTTAAGCCTAACTTTTGACCTAAGTACAAGCGAAGATCAGTTGTTGCTTTTCGTGTTTTCTCTTCCTTTCCAGCCAAAATCAAAATCAAATCACCGGGTTTACCATTACAACTTTTAGCAATTGATTTAAGTTTTTCTTCATTGAAAAACTTATCTGCACTACTTTTCAAAGTTCCATCAGCATTGTACTTTATGTAAACCAAGCCTTGCATGCCTATCTGCGGACGTTTAACCCATTCTGTTAACTCATCGATCTGCTTTCTTGTATATTCTGCAACACCGGGAACAGCGATCGCAAGAACTGTTTCTGCATTGTCAAAAACCCCAAATCCTGTAGCCTCGTTCTTAAAGGGAGAATTCTGAAGTTCATGTTGCCTTGAGTAAAATACTGTTGATGGAAACTTCAAATTAGAAATCTTCATTTCAAACCTGATGTCGGGTTTATCATTTCCAAAGTTCCACATGGCATCTTCCCATGTCATTCTTTCGACTGTTTCTGTATAGTCGATGCTTTTTACTTGTTTGAAAATATGCTTCACCATGCCTTCGAACATGCTTAAAATATCTTCCTGTTCTACAAACGCCATTTCACAATCTATTTGAGTAAACTCAGGTTGACGGTCAGCACGTAAGTCCTCATCTCTGAAACATTTTACGATCTGGTAATAGCGGTCATAACCACTGATCATCAACAGTTGTTTAAATGTTTGAGGCGATTGAGGCAAGGCATAAAACTGCCCTGGGTTCATTCGTGATGGGACAACGAAATCTCTTGCGCCTTCAGGAGTAGACTTTATGAGAAATGGGGTTTCAATATCCATGAACTGGTTGTTGTGCAAGTACTCCCTTGCTGCACGATTGACAGCATAGCGGATTTCTAAATTCCTTTTTACAGCGTTCCGTCTTAAATCAAGAAAGCGATATTTCATGCGAAGGTCATCTCCTCCATCGGTATCGTCTTGTATAGTGAAAGGTGGAACGGCTGATTTGTTTAGAATGGAAAACTCACTGACCAATATTTCAATTTCTCCTGTGGGAATATTCAGGTTCTTGTTGCTTCTTTCATGAACAGTTCCTTTTGCCTGCAACACGAACTCACGACCTAAAGGTTGTTCATCGAGTTGGGCATTTAAATTTTCGTTGAATAATAGTTGTGTGATTCCGTATCGGTCACGAATATCAATGAAGGTGATGCTTCCAAATTTCCTGATTGTTTGCACCCAGCCTGCAAGCGTAACTTGTTTATCTACGTCTTGAATGGTTAGCTGACCGCAAGTATGTGTTCTGTACATTGTTGCTAATTATTAAGCTCAAAAGAATTGTTGCTGTTGAAGTGTGCGACGCAACGATGCTAAATAGAAGTACAAACGCTGGTTACACAAAATTTTTTCTGCGAGGCGCAAATATAAGTAAATAGCGCAAGGGCTTTTGGTGTTAACTTCATTGTTTTGTAGATGAAATCTGCTTGTTTTCAATTGTTGTAAATTGCACGCTTATTTATGCAAAAAGAGTTAAGACGACAACAGGCTTTAGAATATCATGCAAAAGGACGCCCCGGAAAAATTGAAGTGGTTCCTACCAAGGAAGCTAAAACTCAACGAGACTTATCCCTGGCATATAGCCCCGGTGTAGCAGAGCCCTGTAAAGAAATTGCCGCTAATAAAGAAGATGTTTATAAATACACAGCAAAGGGAAACCTTGTTGGTGTAATAAGTAATGGAACGGCGGTTTTAGGTCTTGGAAATATAGGACCTGAGGCAAGTAAACCCGTTATGGAGGGCAAGGGTGTACTGTTCAAAATATTTGCTGATATTGATGTTTTTGATATTGAGGTAAATGAAACTGATCCTGACAAATTTGTTCAGATTGTAGCTGCGCTTGAGCCAACTTTTGGTGGAATAAACCTTGAAGATATTAAGGCGCCTGAATGTTTTGAAATTGAACGGAAACTGAGAGAAAAGCTGAAGATTCCTGTAATGCATGATGACCAGCATGGAACCGCTATTATTAGCGGCGCTGCTTTGTTGAATGCACTAGAACTTCAAAGAAAGAAAATTGAAAAAGTACGGTTTGTTGTAAATGGAGCCGGAGCTGCTGCAATGGCGTGTGTAAAGTTGTATGTGGCGCTTGGTGCGAGGTATGACAACTTTATCATGTTTGATAAGGACGGTGTCTTGCATCACGGAAGAACTGATCTCGACGAAGACAAAAAGAAGTTTGCAATTCGTAG
>DASVST010000236.1:0-7066 GCA_036387965.1 Segetibacter sp.
AATTCTGGAGACCTTTGTCTCCGAGGCCTTGTAACAAACACAGGCAAAACGCTCTGTCTTTATATTATTGTTCCCACTCTTGAAAGTGCCAGCTTTTACGTTCCGATTTCAGTTCCTTACTAACGCCGCATGAAGTTAAAGACAGTATAAAAAGCAGGAGGAGAGGAAGTTTCAAATAACAATTGAAATTATAGTGCATCTTATTTTGACTGCAGTTGATGTGCTTGCTAAAGATAGAATATTAGTCAAAGCATGTCTTCAAAATCAACTTAACCATTACCCACCCGGTTGATCTCATCTGTAGCTCCACCCTCAGATCGTTTTACCGCTTTCATTGCTTTTCCAAATCGCCAGCTAAAACTGAGTCGCGCCACTCTTGTGTCAAATTTTATTGTGAAGGGTTCGACTGAATTCTCAAATGTAGCGTAGCCGGAATAGTTCTGGAAATAGGTGATATCACGAATGCTCAGCCTTAGCGTTCCTTTGCCCTTTAATATTTGCTTTGACAAACCCAGGTTCAGTTCGCCTTGTGGCTCCAGCCATTCCTGTAAGTCTGTCTGGCTTTTTGTTTGGTAAAAACCGCTGACTTCGGCACCCCATCCTTTTTTAAATTGGAACTGGTTGTTCAGGCTCACATTCAGCTGACTTATTCTTACCTCAAGGGGAGCCCATACTACACCCTTTATTATCTTGTGATTGAACACAGCTACTGCAGTCAGGTTCCACCATTTGGTTACGGGACGTTGATAGGTTTCACTGATGCCCAAATTTTGAAAAGAACCTACGTTACCCCGTGTGTAGATGATAACATTTTTATTTACATTACTGCTGCTCGAATCAATGATGAATATCTGTGAAAAGTAATCATTCAGGAAGCCGTACGAAAGTTCAGTGGTAAGCATTTGTTTATAGGTGTGCGCCAATGCAAAGTTCCATGTGTACTGTGGCTTAATAAAAGGGTTACCTGCTTCGAATGTGTACTTGTTTAGTATCCTGATGAAAGGGTTCAGGTTTTGAAACGGCGGCCTGTCTATTCTTCTTCCGGTGCGGAAAGTTATCATGTTATTACTGTCGGCCTGGTAAGAAACAAAGGCAGTAGGGAAGAGGCTGCCATAGTTTTTGTTGAAAGCTGAATCCTTTACTGCGGCGTTACCAAGTTGGTGTGCCTTGTAAGAAGTAATCTCGTATCGCATCCCGGTCTGCCAATGCCATTTCCCCTTTTTTGCATCCGCACTTGCATAAGCGGCGTTGATTTTTTCATCGTACAAAAAATGGTTGCTGCGGCTCAGGTCCTGCCGCCATCTACTATTATCGAAATAATAAAATTCAGCAAGGTTATCTGTTTTATTGATTGCTGTTTTCAAACCTGTTTCCAGCAGAAATAGTTTAAAGCGCTTTGAGTAATCAGCTTTCAGCGTAACGATATCGAGCTTCGACGGAGTATTCCCCATTGAAGCCAATACGGGACTGCCAGGTACCAATAATTGTGTTTGGTAATTTTGATTATTTGCTATGTTGAACTTCACATAATCCACGTCGAAACTCAACTCACTGGTTTTATCGATTGTATGCCTGCCATTTAAATTTACGCCTCCTCTTCTAAACTCCATATCGTTTTCACCAAGAGTATTAATGGTAGAATCGATGCGACGGTTCGGGCTCATCCAGTTGATGTCGCTGTAGTTGTTCCCGTGCCTGTTAAAGATGTTCCCGGTAAATACAAGACCCAGTGTGGTTCGTTTGCTTGCGAAAAAATCAATTCCTGTTTTAAGGTTCTGGCCCCCACCCCTGGTTTTAGAAAAAAGCGGTTGCTCAAGCAGTGCAGAATCCTGGCGTTTAGTATTGAAATATGTACGAAGTGTCCATATGTCCTGGAACTCAGTGTTAGCACGAATGCCATAGTTCATAAACCAGTTTATTTTTCCTTCGCGGTAATTCAGGTTGAGCGAATTACCTGTTTTTGCATAAACTCCCTGCCCAAAGCTAACATTCAACGAGCCATTGAAACCTCTCTGTTTGTTGGCCTTCATTTTAATATTGATGATACCGGCGTTACCGGCAGCATCATATTTGGCACCCGGGTTTTCGATAAGCTCCACCACATCTACCTGCGAGGCACTGATGCCCGAAAGATATGCCTGCAGGTCGGCGCCACTGAGTTGTGTGGGTTTACCATCAATAAATACTGTAACGGAGGGCTTCCCTTTCATGATGATCGAGCCATCTTTTCCAACAGTTATGCCCGGTGATTTTTCCAGCACATCCATAACGGTTGCACCGGCATTTGTTATATTTGCTTCGGGGTTTATAACTGTTTTATCAGGCAGAAATTGAACGAATTGTTTTTTAGAAACAACAGTTACATCTTTGAGTAAGCCTGTTTTCGATCTCAGAATAATTGAATCGCTAAATGAAGTATTTCGTTCAAGATCGATCCAACGGCTATAACCTTCTTCGTGTGCCAATTCGCTAACCTTAACGAGGTATTTTCCGGGGTTTACATCCGTGAATTCAGTTGCGCCTGCTGCATTTGCTGCGGCCGAACGGAGGGTTACGGAATCCGCCGACAATAGATATACCGTTGCACCCGGAAGGGCGATTTTCTTATCATTCAGCACAGTAACGCGAACGCTCCGTTTATCCTGTGCAAGAACATGGCTATAGAAACATATTAAGAGAAAAGATAAGATCGTTTTAAGCATAAGGGGAGCAGCTTTAAACGAAAATATTTAAAGCGAGTAAATTAAGACGGCTTTTTACTTCAGCGGTATTAATCTTATATGAGTTTTTGCTTTGTAGGTGTTCTGCACCTGAGATTTATAATGAAATGATGAACAACATGAAACCGGTGTTAAGTTCCTAAAGTGCACCTTGGTAATTTTATCCAGAATATTTTACTGTACTGTACGTTTGTTGATGAAGAACACCAACAACGGCGGAAAGGTTTTTTACATGAGTGAAAGATTGAACTCTCTTCTTTTCATTTGAAAATACTCTGGTCTTCTGCCATATCAAAAATAAAGAACGAAGTAGGATATTAAGCAAACAAAAAAAGCTGCCCTTAAGCAGCTTTTAAAATAAATAATCTATTACTAATTTCCACCTTTCTGTGCCATATTCTTTGCCATATCCTCGTAATAACTGTTTACAGCTTGTATTTTCTCAGCCGTCAAAAGCGCACTTATTTTTTTCTCTTTAGCAGCTTTTAGTTCTGCAATTTTAGCAGTACGGTCAGCTTCACTAAGATTACGTAAGGCACTCGCTGCCATGCGCATTTCAAAATTGATCTCTATAAGCTTATCTGCCTGGGCATCTGTCAGTCCAGCTTTCTCAATCAAACCTGGCTTTTGTTTTTGTTTCGCCTGCTCTAGCGCAGCTGCCGGATCTGCAGGTTGTGCCTGTACGTTAGTGGTGGCTATTGCACCAAAGATTAAAGTCAGAAATAAGAACTTTTTCATAATATATAATTTTAATTTTTATGTATTTAAAGATATTTCATCTGTTAAATATGTTAACTAATAACATGATAAGCGGCGTTTAAACGATATAAGTATGTCGCAAATTTACATTGACAACACTTGTAGTATGTTTCCTGTACTTTGTTTGAGTCTTACAAGCTACAATCTACTGCATGTGTCTATTTGTTGGTTTTCATTACACTCCTTAGTTGTCCTTCGGAATTCTACGGAGAACCCAGTGTCCCACTATTGCCATGCTGATGTTAGCAGCAGTTTTTTTACTGCCTTTGCGATAAATTCGTCAACAATGTTTCGAGGTAGTTCAGTGTCATAGTAAATCCTCCCTGGAAGCCCATTTCGATCATCTTCTCCATCCGCTCAAGTGAGTCGTTTACGATAGTGATACTAACTGTTGTCGTCCCGTTTTGTTCGCTGAAATTAAGATCCCAATCAGAACCTGGCAATTGAGGGTTTTCATCTTTGTCTGCAAAAGCATTCAAAAATTTGAAATTGGTTGTAGGGCTAATGGAAGTATATTTCTGAACTGACCAATGCTCTTGTCCTTCCGGGCTTACCATAGCATAAAATCTTCGTCCGCCAACCTCGAAATTCATAGCTTTTGTTCTAGACTCCCAGGGTTTAGGTGCCCACCATTGGTCAAGAATTTCCTGTTTGGTGAAAGCATCCCATACCAGAGAAAGATCGGCAGCAAATTCCCTGTTTACAAATACCGTTTTTGTTGTTTTGTCAACGGTAAAATCGAATAGCAAATCATTGTTCATTTTTCTGTTTTTTAATTGTTGATAATACTTTGTCAAGTTGATTGAACCGGGTTTCCCAAATCTTTCTGAATTGGTCTAGCCATTTGTCGACCTCCTTCATTTTCTCGATTTGGAGTGAGTAGTAAATTTCCCTGCCTTGCTGTTCCTGTTTTACCAATTCACATTCTGTAAGTATGCGCAGGTGTTTAGAAACAGATTGCCGGGTAGCGTTGAAGTTGTCAGCAATGGCGTTGGGTGTCATCGCCTGCAATGCAATTAAGGTGATAATTGCCCGTCTTGTCGGGTCGGCTATTGCCTGAAAAATGTCTCGTCTCATATGTTTAAATCTTTTTGAGAAACCGATCGGTTGCAAATATATGTGCAACCATATGGTTTCCCAAATTTATTTTCAAGTTGAAAGAATTTCAGTTAAATGGACCGCGGGAGGGTTGTCGTTAAATTGCTGTTCTTGTTGCCTTTGCAGTGTTCTTCACCAGGAAATAATTCTGAAATGAAGAACAATTTAAAACCGCATTAACATCCAGGGCGGAGGTTGTTATCTGATCAGCTCTTCTTCAAAATTGATATAACAACCGTACACAAAAACCAGAGCATGAAAAAACGATTAAGTCCCTTACTCTCAAGTGTTCTATATTCAATCAGCCAAATCAAATAAAAATGAGAAAATTATTTGTGTTACTGCTGCTGTTTATAACTACCCATTGCTTTTCACAAACCACCGACACTTCGTATTATTCTGTTGTAAACCTCGGTAAGGTTACAGGAGAAAACAAGGCCTGGAAAACATCTCCAACTGAAAAACATTATTCCTTTTATTATAATGATCGTGGCCGTGGGTCTGTGATAAATGCTGTGGTAACCACAAACCACCAAGGCAAAATAGAAAAGGTTATAAGCTCCGGCCAGGATTACTATAAAGTTCCATTTACTTCATCCTTCCAAAAACAAAATGATTCACTTATTTCTCAATTCAACTCTAACCGTAGTGCTGAACGGGACAGTGGTCAGAATTATGTTTATTATGGAGTGCCTGCAGCTGTAGATATTCTTATAAAACACTTACTTAAATCTCCTGGCAAAACATTATTTACAACAGGCGGAGATACCACTTACCTGGATGAGCCGGTAAAGTACAATTTAGTAATGAACGGCAAAAAGCTGAGCATTTTATTATGCAGTATAAAATTTGGTATTAACAGCATTCCAGATTATATATGGGTTGATACGGATCATAATTTTTTTGGGAATATAAGTGGATGGACAGCCACAATAAAAAAAGACTACGAGAAATTAGTAGACACATTGTATGCATTGCAGGAGATTAATGCGCTTCCATATTTCCAAAGAATAAATAAGCAGCTCACAGATTCACTTCCAAACAAACTTGCTATTAGCAATGTAAGATTGTTTGATGCACCTAATGCAAGGTCAATCCCTAATCAAACAGTATTAGTCGAAAACGGAAAAATAAAAACAGTTGCCAAAGCATCTGCAGTAAAAATTCCAAACGGTTACACAGTAATCGATGGAAAGGGAAGAACACTTCTACCAGGGTTATGGGATACACACGGTCATTATCAAAAAAATCATGGAAGTCTTTATTTAAGGGGTGGTGTAACGCATGTTCGTGATATGGGGAACATGCCATATATAAAACAACTGCAAAAGAGCATAAGACAGCACGAACTGATAGGACCGGACATAAGCTACCTGTCGGGATTTATTGATAAAGATGATGAATATCACGGACCTGTAGGCAAGTTGGTGAATAGCAAAATGGAAGCTGTTAAGGCAGTTAATGATTTTAAAAAAGAAGGTTATGATCAAATAAAAATTTACAGCAGTATTGACACCGGATGGGTTAAGGCAATGGTTTCACAGGCGCATAAAAATAATATGTTGGTTGCAGGCCACATACCTGTGCATATGACTGCAAGTGAGGCTGTAAAAAAAGGGTATGATGAAATAACCCATATGAACATGGTTATGCTCAACTTTTTTCCTGATACCATTGATACCCGGAAAGATCGCCTGAAATCTATTGGCAGAATTGGCCATGCAATTAATCTGAAAAGCAGTTCTGTAAAAACTTTTGTTGCACTGCTTAAAGAAAAAAATACTGTGGTTGAACCCACCATTAATAATTACGCTGATATGTTTGATACAGCTCCGGGTGATACTAATGTTTTCTATAAGCCTATTATCAATTGGGGAAGGAAAAGAGATTTTAAAATAACGACGTTTATGGATGATACTTTAAACATACCTGCATACAAACAAACTTACATGAGGATGCTGGAAATGCTAAAGCTTTTATACGACAATGGCATCCAGTTGCTGGCAGGTACTGACGATGTACCACCTTTTGCTCTTCAACTTGAGCTGGAGTTATTTGTTAAAGCAGGAATACCAGCTAACCAGGTTTTAAAAATCGCAACGTATGATCCTGCAAAAATTTTCAAACTTGACAATCGTTATGGATCCATTAAAGAGACCCGCATAGCTGATTTCATATTAGTGGATGGTGATCCATTAAAAAATATCAGCGATATAAGAAAGGTGTTTATGGTTGTTACCAATCATCAATTATTCTATCCCAAAAAGCTATACAACGATGCTGATTGGGATTATTATTATTAATGTCCTCCGCCTTTGCAGTTGTTCTGAGCCTGTGAATTGTACGAGAAGTGTTTTAGCCTCCAACATCTTTTTAGTAGGTATATTTTTTTACTGCGACAATCCTCAACTGGAAGCACTTGCTTGCAAATAGAACATGTGAATGGAGCATTCTAACCCGGTATTGATTATATCAAAACACTTAGTATC
>DASVST010000237.1:0-5500 GCA_036387965.1 Segetibacter sp.
CAACTATCAAAACCTACTCATACTGATTCATCACATTAAACCCGCTTTCCTTTAATAGTAACTCGCTCTTAAACAATTGTAAATCTGCTTCTACCATCTCCTTTGCCATTTCTGCTAAAGTGTAACGCGGCTGCCAACCCAACTTTTCTTTTGCCTTTGCGGCATCACCGATTAACAGATCAACCTCTGTGGGACGAAAATATCGTGAATCTACTTTAACCACAGTCGTTCCCTCGGCAACCTGATATTCACCATTGCATGCTTTTACAACAGCAATTTCCTTTTCACCTTCACCGATAAATTCCAATTCAATATCTACGTAGCTAAAGGCAAGTTTTACAAAATCACGTATGGTGGTGGTAATACCTGTTGCTATAACAAAGTCTTCCGGCTCATCCTGTTGTAGCATTAACCACATTGCCTCAACATAATCCTTAGCGTGACCCCAGTCTCTTTGAGAATTCATATTTCCGAGATAAACTGCATCCTGTAGTCCCAATGCGATTTTTGCTACCGCTCTGGTTATTTTACGGGTAACAAATGTTTCTCCTCTTAATGGTGATTCATGGTTGAATAAGATACCATTGCAGGCGAACATCTTATAGGCTTCCCTGTAGTTCACAGTTATCCAATAAGCATACAATTTTGCAACGGCATAAGGAGAACGCGGATAAAAAGGTGTTGCTTCACTTTGAGGTACTGCCTGCACCAGACCATAAAGCTCAGAAGTGGATGCCTGGTATACTTTTGTCTTTTTTGCCATACCTAAAAGACGTACCGCTTCCAGAATTCTTAAGGTTCCTATGCCGTCGGCATTTGCCGTGTACTCAGGTGTTTCAAAACTTACATGTACATGACTCATGGCAGCAAGATTATAAATCTCATCCGGCTGCACTTCCTGGATAATGCGTATCAGGTTGGTAGAATCTGTAAGATCACCATAGTGTAATTTAAATTTAATTTTAGATTCATGCGGATCCTGGTACAAATGGTCAATACGATCTGTATTAAACAACGATGACCTTCTTTTTATCCCATGTACTTCATATCCTTTTGACAAAAGTAATTCTGACAAGTATGAGCCATCCTGGCCGGTAATGCCTGTTATGAGAGCTATTTTCATTATAAATTTACAATTGAGTTTGCGAAAGTAGGAATATCGCTATAGTATTACTACTAGTTCCGCGAAAAATAAATTGTTTTACTTTTCTCATCGGTTTAAGGGCTAAAGTATACCACTTTGGAGATATACCGTTTAACTTCCACGCCATGTAATCTTCTTTATGCGCTTTAAGCCTGTTGAGTAATGATTTGTTGCTGTGTCCGCCGGCTCTCATATGTACCATTACCCCGGGAATGTAAATAACCTTTATTTGATTGATGAAAAGAAACCGCAATAACAATTCGTAATCGGCAGAACTTTTAAGTGAAATATTGAACTTACCAAATTTGTTATATACATCCTTTCTTACAAAAAAAGTAGGATGTGGTGGCATCCAGCCATCTAAGAAAAGAGACCTGTTATATCCTCCTGCAACCCATTTTCGCAAAACCTTTTTAGTATTGTTTGCATCTACATAATCAAGATCACCATAAACAGCATCACAACCGGAAGTTTTGAATGTTTCTACTACCCTTTCTATCACATCATCTTCAGTATAAAAATCATCAGAGTTTAAAATACCTATAATCTCACCTGTTGCTAGTTCTATTCCTTTATTCATTGCATCATAAATACCATTGTCCTTTTCAGATCTTACAGGTCCGCAATGTCCGGCATCTTTAACAACTTCAAGTGTATTATCACTAGAGACACCATCGATAATTATATGCTCAATAGGCTTATACGTCTGCTTCTGAACAGATATAACTGTATCTCTTACAGTTTCCCCGCTGTTATATGTACCTGTAATTATTGAAACTTGCATGCCCTGGTTCTAGAGGGAGAAAATGCCACAACTATAAGACGGCTTAAATTACTTTAAAAGTAATCCTTTGTGAATCTGAAATCTGCACTTTTGTTAATTCGCTAATTTAAAATTATCCTTTCCTTTATTTTGGCAGCCGGAATTCCCTGGTAGATGCTATAAGCTTCTAATGTTTTCGTTGCTACAGAGCCAACGCTTAAGACAGAATGTGTTTTACAAGTTACGCCCGGGCAGACAACTGATTTGGCTCCTAGCCATACTCCATCTTCCAATATAATTTCTGCTATGATTAGGTCGAAAGTTGTTTTTTTATAATCATGGTTGCCTGTTAATAAAAATGACCCCTGTGAAAGACAGACGTTATTGCCAATAGTGACTTTTGCAAGATTATCAATCCATACATTCTCACCTATCCAGCAATGGTCACCAATTTCTAAAAACCAGGGATACTTAATTTTAACGGAGGGCTTGATGATAACTCCTGTTCCGACTTTACCACCAAATGCTTTAATCAAAAAACATTTTAAGCCATTGAAGACTGCTAGTGAATGATTGAAGAAAAGCGATTGAATAATAAGCCAGCTTACACGTTTGAAAGAAGAACCGGGTTGGTACCAATTGTTATTAAATGATGCTAAATCCGCTTTCACTAAATACTGGATGAAGTACTACTTCAAAAAATTTTTTTTAATATTAAACATGTAATACTGCCCTCTTTCCGAAAAATGAATATTATCTCTATATCCATCTGGAGGTATCTTAAAATCTAATTCCTTTATCAGAGGTACATGATTGTCTTCGCAATATTTTTCAATTAACTTTCCTTGATCATTATATTCCCCCCGTTCTCTTTCTGTTTTTTCGGCATGTAAATAAACAATTAATGGAATTCCTGTGCTATCGGAATAGGCTTTAAAATTATTAAACCCCGAGTTTAGTTCTGTATTGTCACCACTTTTCTTGTTAATACCTAAATCATTTGTTTTTTCACTAAACAGCACTGGTAAATATCGATGAAAAATATACCGATCAAACAACTCTACTAACGCTAAAGTGTATTGCTTGTCAGGAAAATCTGCGGCTTTACCCACAATTGGTTTAAAGGTCATGTTATCATATGCATCATGGGAACTAACCGACAGGAATATTTTTTTCGCTCCAAAATTGCCAAATTTTTTCAGGTAGGCAAAACAGTTATCCGGACCCCACGAGCCTGCACTAATATTTGTAACTAAAACAGGTTTATTGCGTGTTACTGATAAATAATTTGTCAGCAAAGTAGTGGCTAAGCTATCTTGATCTGTTAATACCCCTCCATTAATTACAGAATCACCGAAATCCAGAATGACAATTGAATCTGCGACCGTTACCTCCCTATTTCTTTGAGAGTACGAATTATAAAAAATATTGTTGAAGAACCTATAGCGTCTTTGAGGCAAGGCAATATATTCTAAGTCCTTATCCTCTCTAAGTATAACAGCATTGCAAAACCCAAATAGACTCCTTAAAATTACCTCGAGAAGTAAAAAGATTATTCCGATCTTAATTAGGGTATATCTATTTATCCATCTCTTCTTTCTTGTCATTCAATTAAATTACCAACTCTTTTTACATCTTCCTAAAAGGCTTAATCTATAAACATTTTCTATCTTCAAACATTGTTTTATATTGCTCATGAACAACATCAATGTTTACAGTTTTAGATGCATAACTCTTAGCGCACCTGCTCCAGTTTACAAACTCTTCATTATTCATACTAGCAAAAAACTCAATAGCGTTGGTTAATTCCTGATGGCTCTGAAGTTCTACATTAATACCTGATTTTAATACTTCTAAATTATTCCATGGAGTATTATGGCTAGTTATCACTGGTTTACCTACTGAAAGGGCTTCATAAATGGCATGCCCAAAATTTTCACTCTTGCTAGGTAAAATAAAGACGTGATTATCTAATAACTTATCACTTATACTATCCGGAAGAACTTCCCCTTTATACTTGACCCTTACATTAGAAGGCAGAATTTTAATTATAGCTTCACATTGTCTCCAATAACCTTGATCTTTTATTGGTCCATAAATATTATATTCAATTAAAGAAGCAACATTTCTTAAACTTTCGAGTACCAGTAAATGATTTTTCATAGGACTGATTAGAGCAATGGAAACCAATACCAAAGTTCCTTTAGCTTTTTGTGGAGGAGAATGATAGTCTAACACTTTAGGCAAGTTACCTGCCACCCATGTTGTCACTTCCCTTCCAAATACCTGTTCAATATATTGCTTCTCCTCTACGGTTGTTGCGTGAAATTCGCATTTCTTGTGAAATTTGAGCAGTTTCCAAAGAGTCAGGTATATTTTTTTTTTGAAAGGTTTCTGAGATAAAGCACCAGGATGTAGCATCCCTCTTACAGATACTATTTTTCTTATATCCTTACTTCTGATTAGTGGAATGATGTTGAAGTACCAGGAATAAAGACCATTGATAAAGATAACAGTAGGTTGCTTTTCTTTTATTAGTTTACCAACATTGAATATCTTCAAAAAATTTTTTGAAGCATAAAATACTTCTGAATTGACATATGAAACCCATGTATTTGGTTGTACTTTTAGTTGCGACCTATCGTGATCTCTATCTGAACAAAAAACACAGAAGTTAAAGGTATCTCCCAAATGTTTTACCATTGAGTCAAGTGATTGTATTGGACCGCCGGCTTTGTAAGCTGGAGTAAACCAGTTATACGAAACAAATACTTTAATCACTATGAATTGATTAGTAGTTTAATCCTGGTAGTTCTTGCTTGGCTAAACTTCATTTTTTTGAAATAGTATTTATAAACATATACGAGAAAACCAAACACAATTAGTGATTTGACAAGATGCCCCAAAAGGGTTTGGGTATCACAATCAGGCCTAATGGCATAAAAGAAAATCGGATATAAAAAAAGAACAAAAAATGGTGACAAAGCTGCCCATTTATCAACTATTTTGAAAACGCCATAAAAGATTATACCTAAACAAAAAGAAAATAAATAAACTCCCAATGCACCATATGCAATATATCCATCCGCAAACACACCTAATCCCATGGAAGTAGATTCAATTCGATGACCGGAAAATTCATTAAATATCTCTTTGTTTTGAGTGGGGTTAAGTTTATTTGGAGCAAGAAAGCGAGGCAAAATTGCAGCTTCCACATAGCGGATAACCAAGTGTGTTTGCTGGAAATTTTGAGTAAGATTCATATTCTCCACTGTGCTTGAGAGTATCCAGCCTTGATTCAAACGTGACAAGCTAACTACCATTTGTTCTTTAGAGAGTAATGTATTTATATCAAATTTTTCAGAAGTTGATCTTGAGAAAGCAGAAAAGCCAGTTTCTTCTCCTTCAAACCAGGTTTTTTGTCTATAATCATGCTTAACTGCTTGAACTATAAAAAAGATAACTATTCCGGACGTAAATATCATAAGCTTTAATAAAGCGGTGGGCTTTTCTAAGAAACACCATAATAAAAAAGAAAAGGCCGCCCATAAGAAGAGATCACCGAACATTCCTCCGTATAAAGCATTTACAAG
>DASVST010000238.1:0-1929 GCA_036387965.1 Segetibacter sp.
TCTTGTTGCGAGTATGGTATTACGCTGCGATGATTGTATCAAATACCATCTTGGTAAAAGTCATGAGCTTGGTATTACTACTGAGCAGATGTACGAAATATTTGCTGTAGCTAATATTGTTGGTGGTACTATTGTTATCCCACATACACGAAGAGCGGCTGAATATTGGGAAGCTTTGCAAGAAGGCTAGTCCTTATTTTATTTTCCCTCTTCTTAAACTCAACGATTGCGGATCAGCCTTATTCCTTCTTTATTTTCTAAAGCGATTGTTTGGAAGGAAAACAGGGCTTTTGTTGGGAAATAATTCCACTTCGTAAAAGTGATTTGTAATTGTTTGACTAGCCAATCATGCGTACAAACTTGTAGGTAAAAATCTTGATGTTAGATAGATATAAACTTATCGGTCGAAGCTCCATATAGATGTAACTTTTCTTTTTCAACTTCGATTTCCTTTTCAAACACTAATCCAATTTTATTGAGCAACCTCGCCGATGTTATATTTTCAGGAACAGTTGTAGCAAAAATGTGAGAGAGGTTGTGATCGCGAATCAATTGATTTAAAACAGCACTTGTAGCTTCATAAGCGTAACCCTTTTTACAGAAAGCTGGCAGGAAGGCAAAGCCAATATCATGATGTTCCAAATAGTCCCGTTTGATGAACGTTACTATTCCAATTTTGTCTCCATTTTCTGTGAGATGTACTACCCAATAAGCGACCTTCTCGTTTTCTAAAATTCTTTGAATGTAAGCACTGGCTTCAGCCTGGGATGTGATGTTTCTATTTCCAATAAACTTAATCCAGCCTTCGGTATTGACTAATTCCAGGATGAAGTTGTCATCAGATAACCCTAACGGTTTTATTATCAGCCGAGCTGTCGTTATAAAAGATTGCACACCCACTTTAATACTTCTTGTTTTTATAGTTGTTGCAGTAAGTAACGCGATCACCTTTTATTACGTACAAAGTGTTTGTGTTTATTTAGTGATGGTAGTGGAAATACTTCAGCTTGCATACAAATGTTGTTTAATAAAGATAAAGGGTTCAAATCGTATTCTTCAGCTAGCATTTAATAAACAGGATGTTGCCTGTGGCTTAAAAGAAAATTGTGATTACTGTAGAATTTCCGTCTTCTAAATACCACAAAAAAAGCTGCTATGGAAAGCAGCCTTTGAACCGAGCGTGGCAACGATGTTTAATAGTACCGCAGTAGCTGGTAACAAAACTTACTTCAACTTAATGTTTTTCATAACCGACTGACCAACCATTTTACCTTGCTTTACTCCATTTTCATTTGCTTCGCGATAATGTATTCCCCCGTATAATCTTGAAACTGCTGCTTCATCTGCCGCCTGGTAAAAAGAGTTGAATGAGCGTGGCTGAAGTCCGAGATCAGTATTTGCGTTGTCTGTAAAAGCTACATTGCCGAAAAGAGTTGTGAGAATTTCTGCAGCAGCACCAGACGATACCGAATGACCCGAAGGATATTCCGGAAAAGGAGGAGTCCCGATAAAACTATTCCAGTTGCTGTTGCCAGCTATGTATTTATTAATGTAAGTTTTCGGACGAAGCAGGTTAAACTTGTACTTAGCATCCCAGCACGAAATAAATGCATCGGCAAGAGCCATATTAACGAGCACATACATTTCAGCTGCTTTGCCAAGTCCTAAATTTAACTTACTCACCAATTGATTTTCAATAGCAACCCAATGCCCGGGAGGAGTTGGGGAGCCGCCACCATCTGCCCACCATTTTGCAATATCTTTTTGCTCTTGTGTAAGGCTTTGGCTAACTGTCACAACTTCTAAAGCTTGTTTATAAAAAGCTGAGCCCGACACTGTACTAAATGCAACGGTTGACGGTGTTTCACATTCATAAGAGCTCTTCATTGCAAAGCATTTTACTTTGCCCCAGAATGGTTCTAATGGTTT
>DASVST010000239.1:0-10205 GCA_036387965.1 Segetibacter sp.
TCAAAAAAAGGACTGCAATTCCAGCGTCGCTTCACTAAGGAAGGAGTATCGCCTTTCGACATGTTCGAATATGACTATCGTACCAGCGTAATCCGTAACCCAAACGGAGAAGTAGTATTCGAAATGACAAACGTTGAAGTTCCAAGACAATGGAGCCAAATCGCTACCGATATTCTTGCACAAAAATATTTTCGTAAAGCAGGTGTACCACAACAAGACGGCACACTCGGACGTGAAACATCGGCAAAGCAGGTTGCACGCCGTATGGCAAATTGCTGGAGAGTTTGGGGTGAGCGCAATGGTTATTTTGCAAGCGAAGAAGATGCAAAGGTTTTTTATGAAGAGTTGGTGTATAGTATTTTAAACCAGGCTTGCGTTCCAAACAGTCCGCAGTGGTTTAATACAGGTTTGCATGAAAGCTATGGCATTAAGGGAAAACCACAAGGTCATTACTTTGTTGATCAAAAAGATGGCAAACTAAAGAAGTCAACATCGGCATACGAAAGACCTCAGCCGCATGCATGTTTTATTTTAAGTGTTGAAGATGATTTGGTAAACGAAGGTGGTATAATGGATCTATGGGTTCGTGAAGCAAGAATTTTTAAATATGGTTCAGGTGTTGGAACAAACTATTCGAACATTCGTGGCGAAGGCGAAAAGTTAAGTGGTGGTGGTACATCAAGTGGTTTGATGAGTTTTTTAAAAATTGGTGATAGGGCAGCAGGTGCAATAAAAAGTGGAGGTACAACAAGGCGTGCAGCTAAAATGGTTTGCCTTGATTTAGATCATCCAGAAATTGTAGATTTTATAGATTGGAAAGTTGAAGAAGAGAAAAAAGTAGCTGCGTTAATCGCTGCAGGTTATGCCTCAGATTATGAAGGCGAAGCATACAAAACCATCAGCGGTCAGAATTCAAATAACTCCGTTCGTATACCTAACGAGTTTTTCGACAAATTAGAAAAAGGTGAAGATTGGGAACTTAAAGCGAGAACTGACGGAAGAACAATGAGAAAAATTCCTGCAAGGGAGTTATGGAACAAAATTTCTTATGCTGCGTGGAGATGTGCTGATCCGGGTGCTCAATACAATACAACAATTAACGAGTGGCATACATGTCCAAAAGGTGGAGAGATAAGGGCATCTAACCCTTGTTCAGAGTACATGTTTTTAGATAACACTGCATGCAATCTTGCATCTGTAAATCTTCGCCAGTTCTTTGATGGAGATAACAACCAGTTCGATGTTGAAGGCTTTGAATATACTTGTCGCCTTTGGACGGTTGTTCTGGAGATTTCAGTTTTAATGGCGCAATTTCCTTCAAAAGAAGTTGCTCAATTGTCTTACGAATACAGAACACTTGGATTAGGTTTTGCAAACCTTGGCAGCATGCTAATGGTAAGCGGTATCGCTTATGACAGCGAAGAAGCAAGAGGAATTGCAGGTGCAATCTCAGCAATCATGACCGGCGTTTCTTACAAGACGTCCGCAGAGATGGCCGGAATATTGGGAGCCTTTGTTAAGTACGAAGAAAACAAAGAAGACATGCTTCGCGTAATGCGCAACCATCGTCTTGCTGCTTACGATGCTGACAGCTATGAGAAACTAAGCTTGAAGCCACAAGGCATAAAAGCAACATATTGTCCGGATTATTTATTGCGTGCCGCATGCAAAGCCTGGGATGATGCGGTTGAGCTAGGAGAGAAAAATGGTTATCGTAATGCACAAACAACAGTAATTGCACCAACTGGTACAATTGGTTTAGTAATGGATTGCGATACTACCGGCGTTGAACCTGATTTTGCTTTAGTAAAGTTCAAAAAGCTAAGTGGTGGTGGCTATTTCAAAATCATCAACCAATCAGTTCCTTTGGCATTAAAGAACTTAGGTTATAATGAAAAAGAGGTTGATTCAATCATCAAGTATGCTGTCGGCAGCGGAACATTCGATGGTGCTCCTTACATCAATCCACAAACACTTAGTGAAAAAGGTTTTATAGCTGACGAGAGTAAGAAGTTGAGCGAGTCAGTTAAATCAGCTTTCGAAATTGGTTTTGTTTTCAACCGTTTTACTTTAGGTGACGCATGCTTGCAACGACTCGGCTTTACTGAAGAAGAGTACAGTGACTGGAACTTTAACCTGCTTGAAGCATTAGGGTATAGTGATGAAGAAATCGAAGCGGCTAACGATTACATCTGTGGTACAATGACCGTCGAAGGTGCTCCTTTTTTAAGAGACGAACATCTTTCAGTTTTTGATTGTGCAAATAAGTGTGGTAAAAAGGGAGAGAGATTTATTCATGCACATGGTCACATTCGTATGATGGGTGCAACACAACCTTTCATTAGTGGTGCGATCTCCAAAACAATAAATCTTCCACACGAAGCTTCGGTTGATGAGATTGCAGATTGCTATTTACTTAGTTGGCAGCTTGGTCTTAAAGCAAATGCTCTATACCGTGATGGTTCTAAATTAAGCCAGCCATTAAGCAACAAGAGTGATAAGAAAAAGAAAACAGAACAACCTGCAGTTGAAGCAAAAGCCGAAGAAGTAAAACAAGAAGTTGCAGAATCAAACATCGTTGATCTAAGTAAACTTACTGTTGATGAGTTATTGCAGGAAGTAACCAAGCGTATGGCTGACAGTCCTGACACGCAATTAATGCGTCAACTCTCAAGGATTGTAGAAAGGAAATCATTACCAGGTAAACGTAGAGGTTTCACACAAAAAGCAAAAATAAACGGGCAGGTTCTTTTCTTGCATACCGGCGAATATAGTGACGGAACATTAGGTGAAATTTTTGTTGACCTCGCAAAAGAAGGTTCAACACTCCGCAGCTTGATGAACTGCTTTGCTATCGCAGTTTCTGTTGGTCTTCAATACGGTGTTCCGTTAGAAGAGTTTGTAGAAAAATTTGTATTCACGAAATTTGAGCCTGCTGGAATGGTAGATCATCCGAATATTAAAACAACAACCTCCTTGGTTGACTTTGTATTCCGTTGCTTAGCATATGAATATCTAAATCGTACAGACCTTGTTCATGTATTAGATAAGCCCGAAGTAAGCAATCTTGGTGATGAAGATGAGATACCTGAATTAAGCAGTGTTAGAATCACAAAGCCTACTGCCAATGCAACACCAGTTGCACAGCCGGTGAAGCTTCAGAAAGCATCAACTACAGTTAAAGCTGATCATGGAATGGATGCTATGAATCGTGCAGCAAAAGATATGCAAAGTGATGCACCTGCATGTAACACCTGCGGTCACATTACGATGCGTAGTGGCACTTGTTACAAGTGATTAAACTGCGGAAACAGTATGGGTTGTAGTTAGAAATATTTTTCTATTGAATAGCCAACGGCCACCCGCAAGGGTGGCTTTTTTTATGATCATAAAATTTCTTAATTGCTACCTTGCAGCACATTTATTTTTCATGAAGTATACCTTATTATTGGTAGCATTGTTTTTCTGCATTAATTGCCCCGCTCAAAAAGTATCAAGCATAATTTCCGGTCCAATGCTTGGGCAGGTTGAATTGAGAACGGCGCAAGTTTGGATACAAGTAAGTCCTTCTGTAACATCGGTAGCAGTAAGGTATTGGAAAAGCGGGGAAAGTGAGAATGCTAAAGTTGTTCCTTATATAGGTGCATTAGGCAAGGAGTTCAATACAGTGAAAGTTTCATTGAACGGACTGGATTATAATTCATCCTATCAATACCAGTTTATACTTAATAAGAAGCCGAGTATTGTAGCAATGGGTCAGTTTTCAACACAAGACCTATGGCAGTGGCGAAAACCTGCTCCTGATTTTAGTTTTCTTGCAGGTAGTTGTGCGTACTTTAATGATCCTGTTAATGACAGACCGGGTAAGCCGTACGGAAATGATAGCTCGATTTTCAAAACAATGGCTGAAGAAAAAGCTTCATTTATGTTGTGGTTGGGTGATAACTGGTACACACGTGAAACAGATTACTATAGCGAGTGGGGACTCCATAATCGTCCTTCAAGAGATCGGAGTTTAAAAGTACTTCAACCATTCTGGAAAGCGATGTCACACTATGCAATCTGGGATGATCATGACTATGGTCCGGACAATGCTGACAAAAGTTATGCTTTTAAAGAAACGAGCAGAAAGGCGTTTATGAACAACTGGTGCAATCCTTCGTTCGGTGAAAATGGACAAGCTGTGTACACAAAGTTCACCTACAACGATGTTGATTTTTTTCTGCTTGATGATCGCTGGTTTAGAAGCAATGATGAAACGCCGGATAAAGTAAATGGTCAGCCGAACCAACACAAGAAAATGTTTGGAGAGCAACAAATGGAATGGTTTAAAAATGCAATGCGGCAGAGCCAACATAACAGGAATATTAATTTTCGACTTGTAGCGACTGGCAGCCAGGTTCTAAATCCCTTATCACCAAAAGATTGCTTTAGGCATTACCCGGTTGAATATAATGAGATGATGGATTTTTTACAGGATGAAAAGATCGACGGTGTTGTGTTTTTAACTGGCGACCGGCACCTGAGTGAAATAAACAAAGTTGAGAGAAGAGGTGCCTATCCATTGCACGATATTACTGCCTCGCCACTTACTGCAGGATTTAGCGCTTTCAATTCTTTGGAAAAGAATAATCTTTCACGACTATTAAGTGTTGAGAACAAACAAAATTATGCTCGCATCAATGTGATGGGACAAGGACAGGAGCGAAAGTTACTGGTTGAATTTATTGGCATAAAAGGCGAGAAATTATCTGAGTGGGGAGTTTCATTGAAAGACATTTCTAACAAAAAATAGCAGCTAAGATTTCCTTTGGATTCTTGAGTACGTGTATTGTTTATCTACATTTGATTAATTAAATATCAAGAATGGAAATTTATTTTTCGTATGAGAAGAAGTTGGTTATACAAGCTTTAAGGTATCACTTCATAACCCGCCCGGAGATAAAGATGTTATTGATTTTGGTTAATGTTTTTGCTATATTTTCTGCAGCTTTATTTTACTTTAAAAAAGTATCACCTGTAGCATTTATGGTTAGTACGTTTTTATGGGTGGGATTAATGATCGCATTTTGGTTTATTATGCCGCATGCAGTATATAGAAAAGCTTCAACTTTTCAGGATACATTTAAAATGATTTTTGGTGAACACGGTATACGTCTTGAAAACGAAAGGGGCTTTACTGAGTGGGATTGGAATAAGTTTACCAACTATTTTGAAAGTCCAAACTTCATCCATTTATATTTTAACAGCAGGTCTTTTTTTCTCATACCCAAGATTGCTGCTGAGGAAGAGGGAAATATTAATGAAATAAGGGTGCTGCTTAATAACAGAATAAATAGGAAATAATTGTCGATTAAACGAGAGCTGAAATGCATTATAAAAGCTGAATACATAGCCCCGATTGAAGTGGAAAGCCCGCAACGAAGTGAGGACTTGCAACGTAAAGCGGGACCAATGCCGGGAAGAAATTTAATGTTGCGTTTCAAATAAGAATTATAATTCCTTCTCCATTATGTAATGGGGTATAGTCACTTCTTCAAACTCATCACCCTTTACTTTATAACCGAGCTTTTCATAAAAGCCTACAGCAGTTTTTCTTGCATGCATCACCAGCTTTTTATGTCCGCGATCACGAGCAAGATTTTCCGCAAACTGCATCAGCACTCTGCCAATTCCTTTACCTTGTAGTCCGGTTTTTACAGCCATCTGCCTAAGCCTTACAGTTTTTGGTTCAGCAACAGTTAGCAAACAACATCCAAGCATTTCATCATCTTCATATGCGCCAATAAGTATGTCGTCTTTTTCCCTTTCGAGTTCAGCGGGGTCAAATTCCAGCCCAAGCGGCTTGCGTAATATTTGATTACGCATGTCCACCATTTGTTTGTATTCTTTCGAACCATGATCTAAAATCTTAAGAGGCATACGCAAATAGTTGGGTGTACAATATAGTAAGGTTTCCCAAATTATTTATCCTTAGGTATAATTGTTTTCATTTTTGAATGAAAGCAAAACAATAAAAACTCAAAAAAATTGAAGGGAAATCTTGTTCTCATTGCGACAAAAAAATCATTCCACCTACTTAATAACAAGCAAAAATGTAAAAGCCTTTCTAACCCAAATAAATATAGTACTTTTCACCCTTGATACTTAGGAAATAAAAATCATGTATTTCCTTGCTTATATATCAAAATCTATATTTTTGCAACCGTAACTAAATACTATTACAATGTCAGACATCGCAACAAGAGTTAAAAAAATCATTGTTGACAAATTAGGAGTAGACGAAGCCGAAGTTACAAACGAGGCTTCTTTTACAAACGACCTGGGTGCCGATTCTTTGGACACCGTGGAACTAATTATGGAATTTGAAAAAGAATTTAATATTTCTATTCCTGACGAGCAGGCAGAAACTATTACTACAGTAGGACAAGCAGTTGCCTACCTGGAAGAGCATGCTAAATAATTGGCTCTTATCCTCTTATTGGCAATAATTTAATCCGCCTTACATACGCAATATGCGCCTGTAGGCGGATTTATCACTTAACAAATAACTGTGTTGGCATATGGATTTAAAAAGAGTTGTTGTAACAGGTATGGGTGCATTAACACCGTTGGGAAACAGTCCTGATGAATATTGGAACGGACTCGTAAATGGTGTTTCCGGTGCTGATATGATAACCCAATTTGATGCATCAAAGTTTAAAACCAGGTTTGCTTGCGAGTTAAAAAATTTTGAAGCCACTAATTTTTTAGACAGAAAAGAAGCTCGAAAAATAGACAGGTTTACGCAATTAGCAATTGTTGCAAGTGACCAGGCAATTATCGATGCAAACATCACCAGGGAGAATGTTGATCTTGATAGGGTGGGAGTAATTTTCGCCAGTGGAATTGGTGGGCTTATTACGTTTCAGCAGGAAGTAATGGAGTTTGCAAAAGGTGATGGAACGCCGCGGTTCAATCCTTTTTTCATACCCAAAATGATACTTGATATTGCTGCCGGGCAAATATCAATGCGCCATGGTTTCAGGGGGCCAAACTTCGCTGTAGTTAGTGCGTGTGCTTCTTCTACAAATGCAATAATGGATGCCTTTAATTACATCCGTTTAGATAAATCTGACATTATAATAACGGGGGGAAGTGAGGCTGTAATAAGTGAAGCTGGTGTTGGTGGTTTTAATGCGATGAAGGCATTAAGCGAAAGAAATGATGATCCTAAAACTGCAAGCCGCCCTTACGATAAAGATCGCGAGGGCTTCGTTATGGGAGAAGCTGCGGGAGTATTAGTATTAGAAAGTTTAGAACATGCATTAGCACGTGGCGCTAAAATTTATTGTGAAGTTGCAGGTGGAGGAGCTACGGCTGATGCCCATCATATAACAGCGCCTCATCCTGAAGGTTTAGGAGCTAAAAACGTGATGATTGCTGCTTTACGAGATGCCGGAATGAAGCCTGAACAAATAGACTACATAAATACACATGGAACGTCAACACCTTTAGGTGATGGTGCAGAGGTAAAAGCCATTACCCATGTATTTGGTGAACATGCATATAAACTAAATATCAGCTCGACTAAAAGCATGACGGGTCACTGCCTTGGAGCTGCCGGAGTAGTTGAAACTATGGCATGTATTTATAGTATTATCCATGGTATCATACCTCCAACTATAAATCACTTTACCGACGATCCGGAGTTAGATCCAGGATTGAACTTTACTTTCAATGTAGCACAACATCGTACTGTAAATGCTGCACTTAGTAATACCTTTGGCTTTGGTGGTCATAACGCAGCTGTCATATTAAAAAAGTATGTAGCTTAACATTGTGCAAATACTTAGAAAACTTTTTGGCGGAAAGTCCTCATCAGTTTCATTCGAAAGCCAGGTAGAAAATGTATTAGGCATAAAGCCTGGTAATGTTTCACTTTATACCACAGCACTAAGTCATCGTTCAATAAAGGAAGGAGCCGACGAAAACAACGAGCGGCTCGAATATCTTGGCGATGCAGTTTTAAGTACAATAGTAGCAGATTACCTCTTCAAAAAATATCCTTACAAAGGCGAAGGATTTCTTACGGAGATGCGTAGTAAGATGGTTAACCGGCAGCAGTTAAATGATCTCGCTATTAAAATTGGGTTGAAGAAAATTACACTGTACAATAAGTATGATGGCTCCCTTAAAACAAGCCAGATTTTCGGCAATACGTTAGAGGCATTAGTCGGTGCTGTCTATCTCGATAAAGGTTACAGAAAAACACAACGTTGGGTGCAAAAGCACATGATCATCCCTCATTTATATGTTGATGACCTGGAGCATATCGATATCAACCTAAAAAACAAATTGATAGGCTGGGCAAGTAAAAATGGTAAGATCTTATCGTTTGAAACACTTGAGGAAAAGCTCGAAAACAGCCGCCGCATTTTTACAATAGCTGCAGTTTTAGATGGTGAGCAGTTGGCTTTGGGAAAAGGTTTTAATAAAAAGGATGCAAGTCAGATAGCTGCGCAGTTAGCAGTTGAAAAATTGGGGTTGTAACCTCACCCGACCTCTCCCTGCAAGGGAGAGGAGAAACATAAACTAAGTTTTTGTTGAGCCTTATTTAGCGCAGCAGTAGTTCTCAATCCTTAATCTCCTGACAAAGCTCAATCAAAACGCCATTTGTATTTTTTGGGTGAAGAAAGCAGATTAGTTTATTGTCAGCACCCTTTTTTGGTGTGTCGTTAATAAAGACAAAACCTTCATCTTTTAATCTTTCGATCTCCATCTCAATATCTTCAACTGCAAAAGCAAGGTGATGAACCCCCTCCCCTTTTTTCTCTATAAATTTAGAAATGACACCATCAGACTTAAGATCTTCTAATAATTCAATCTTTGTCTCTCTTTTTTGAAAGAATGCAGTGTTCACTCTTTCACTTTCCACCAACTCGGTACGGTAGCACGGTGTATTCAACAGCTTTTCAAAGAGAGGAATTGACACTTCCAAACTTTTCACAGCAATACCGATATGCTCGACGTTTATCATTCTTAAATACTAATTTTCTAATGATTGCGATTTGAGGAAATTCACATTTCACTAATGTTTCATATCAAATTATCCGAGCTATTTGCGTTACTTTTGCAGCAAGTATAATATAGAAATACTATTGAAAATTATGTTGAAATTACCTGTTTATCTTGATAATAATGCTACAACACCATGTGATCCACGGGTTGTTGAAGCAATGATCCCATACTTTACTGAAAACTTTGGAAATGCTGCGAGCCGTAACCATCCATTCGGCTGGACTGCAGAAGAAGCTGTTGATTATGCACGTGAGCAAGTTGCAAAACTTATAGGTGCTGATCCTAAAGAAATCATCTTTACAAGCGGTGCTACTGAGGCAGATAATCTGGGAATTAAAGGTGTGTTTGAAATGTATGCAAGCAAAGGCAATCACATTATAACTGCCACTACTGAACACAAAGCAGTTTTAGATACCTGCAAGCATTTAGAAAAGCTAGGCGCTGATGTAACTTATTTAGCTGTTAAAGAAGATGGACTAATTGATTTAAAAGATCTGGAAGCAGCTATCAAGCCTACTACGATCCTTATTGCAATAATGTACGCCAATAACGAAATTGGTGTTATTCAACCTGTTCGTGAAATCAGTGCATTGGCTAAGAAAAACGGCGTATTGTTTTTTACAGATGGCGTACAGGCTGCAGGCAAAATTCCTGTTGATGTAAATAAGGATGGAATTGATCTGATGGCACTTACTGCACATAAAATGTACGGGCCTAAAGGTGTAGGTGCATTATACGTTCGCCGTAAAAATCCGAGAGTGAAAGTAACTGCACAATTAGATGGCGGCGGTCATGAGAGAGGAATGCGTAGCGGTACTTTAAATGTTCCCGGAATTGTGGGTTTCGGAAAAGCGGCAGAACTTTCTCGCCTTGAGATGGAACAGGATACCAAGCGTTTAAGTGCATTAAGAGATAAACTTGAAACTGAACTTTTAAAAGTGGAAGAGGCATATGTAAACGGAAACACCAAACATCGTCTTCCACATGTAGCTAATATTTCTTTTAAACACGTAGAGGGCGAAGGCTTATTGATGGGTTTCAATAAAAACATTGCATTAAGCTCTGGTTCAGCCTGCACATCCGCTTCACTTGAACCTTCTTATGTATTAAAAGCATTAGGTTTAGGTGATGATCTGGCACACAGC
>DASVST010000240.1:0-3437 GCA_036387965.1 Segetibacter sp.
TTACATTTTTTGATAGTACAAGTAAATCTCTTTTTGCCGACATGATATGAAAGCTTTACGAATTATGTTTTAACCAACTGATTTTCGCGATGGGCAGCCGCATTGTTTCTTGTAATTTGATTTACCTAAAACACTGCATCCGCTCAAAGTTATAATACCTATAAATGCGAATAAAAAGGATATTTGGTGAAATTTTTTCATAAATCTATTTCGAAAATAATTAATTATAACTGCATTTCTGAAAGTATATTTTGCCAGCTACCGATTTTAACATTAAAATTCTTGTTGCCCCACTTGATTGGGGTCTTGGACACGCCACCCGGTGTATTCCACTGGTAAACCACTTATTAAAAATTGGCTGTAGCGTGGTTTTAGCGGCTGATGGAGCCCAAAAAGCCCTTCTCGAACTGGAATTTCCGGAGCTCACAATGGAACACTTGAAAGGTTATGAAATGAATTACGCTAAAAACAAGCATTGGTTTTCTTTCAAAATTATCACCCAGATACCCAAAATTCTAAAAGCAATAAATAAAGAACATCGGTGGCTAATTCAGGTTATAAAGAAACACAACATCGATGCCATTATATCTGACAATCGTTACGGCCTGTGGCACCCCACTTTACCTGTGGTTTTTATTACTCATCAGCTAAATATTAAAACCTCTGTTAGTTGGGCTGAGGGTTTGATCAGGAAATACAACTATAATTTTATAAACCGGTTTTCGTGCTGCTGGGTTCCGGATGTTGAAGGATATCCAAACATTGCCGGCGAACTTTCTCACCCAAAAAATCTACCTGCTATTCCTGTAAAATATTTAGGCGGAATATCAAGATTTTATAACCAAAATGTAGCTGAAGAATATGATGCTGTTATTGTTATCTCAGGACCCGAACCTCAACGAACTTTACTTGAACAAAAGATTTTGGAAGAACTTCCCGGTTGCGAGGAAAAGCTTTTACTTATAAGAGGTTTACCGGGGAATGTAGCAGAAATAACACCGATAAAGAATACAACCATTTTAAATCATCTACCTGCAAAAGAACTTGCTCTTGTCTTTGCAAAAAGCAAGTTTATCATTAGCAGAAGTGGCTATACGACAGTAATGGACATTCTTAAATTAAACAAGAAAGCTATCCTAATTCCAACTCCGGGACAAACAGAACAAGAATACTTGGCCATTCACCTGCAAAAACAAAATTGGTGTATGACAATTAACCAGGAAGAATTTAATCTGCAGGCTGCATTGAATGCTGCCTCACAATTTACTTACCAACACAGTGGCATAAATATGGAGTTGTATAAAAATGTGTTGAATGATTTTGTAGCAGAAGTAGCAAAAAAGAATAACCAGGAATTTAAATTTGAAGATTGAACACGAAACAAAAAGCTCATGCTGCTGTACTTGCGGCCAATATAATCTTTGCTGCTAATTATGGTGTCATCAAGTTTATATCACCTGCTTTCATCAAACCATTCGGTTTAAACCTTGTAAGGGTTATCGTTAGCTCTATATTATTATGGTTAATGTTTGCTCTTAAACCATCTTCACCCGGTATACAGCAAAAACATTTTGGGCGGTTTATATTATGTGCTGCAACAGGTGTAGCAATAAATCAAATGCTGTTTATAAAAGGGCTTACGATGACGACTTCTATCCATGCCGCATTGCTTATACTCGGCACTCCCATTTTCATCACCTTTCTTGCAGCATGGCTACTCAAAGAAACCTTTGGCTGGAACAAGGTTTTCGGTTTGTTGCTTGGTATTAGTGGCGCAGTGTTGCTTGTGCTTATCAAGGAGTCGACCAGTCACGGTTCAAATGTAATTCTCGGAGATATCATCATTCTCATAAATGCGCTATCATACGCTTTTTATCTTGTACTTGTGCGTCCACTTATGGAAGCTTATTCTCCGATACATGTTCTGCGTTGGGTGTTTACTATCGGAACTTTTATGATCTTACCTTTTGGGTATAATCAATTTATAGCAGCTGACTACAGCTCATTTACAGCTGATGTCTGGCTTGCACTTTCCTTTGCAGTTGTTGGCGCTACATTTCTTGCGTACCTGTTTACTATTTACGGCATACAACACATTGGCGCTTCCATTACAGGAACATACATTTATAGTCAGCCTGTCTTTGCTACTATAATCGCGATCATCTTTTTAGGAGAAGAATTCAACTGGGAGAAAGGTGTAGCTGCACTTTTAATTTTTGGTGGAGTTTACCTTGTAAATGTTAAATCAAAGACCGCTGAAGTTAAACCAGCAAATTTATAGGAGTCAAGACTTATGTACTTAGCATTTATGCTACTATTTAGCATCGTTGTGTCACTCACTTCAACTTTCAGTTTGTTAGTCAGCTTTGCCTAAACACTATGCAAGCTTTGGATAATCGAAGAACCAAAAATCTTTCTGAGCTGCTGCAAAATCCTTCCAGTTTTTTATACCAGCTTTTACTGCAAAAATGCCGCAGGTTGGCATGTTGTCAATCCTCGTATTAGTTAATGAGTTCACGAACTCCGTTATACCAGGATTATGAGAGAAGATAGCCACGGTTTTAAAATCATCATCAAACTCATCTATAACTTTATAAAATACATTTACCTCTGCATGGTATAATGATTCGACCTGTATTATATGCTTTTGCTTTCTATCGTATGCTTCTGCAAAGTAAGTAGCAGTGGTTAAGGCACGGTTTGCAGGACTACTAACAAATGCATCAATATCAACTTCACGCTTCAGTAATCTTTTTGCCATCATCGGCGCATCCCTGTTGCCACGATCATTTAGCGGACGATCAAAATCATGTTGAGTAAAACTATCCCAACTACTTTTTGCATGGCGTATGATTAAGAGATTTTTCATCTAAAGCAAATATGCAAAAATCAACCCATCACTTAATAACCTCTTACATTCTTCCCTTCCATAAAGTTGAGAAATGCTTTGTTTACAACACGGTTTCCTCCCGGCGTCGGATAATTTCCTGTGAAATACCAATCGCCGGTATTTGTAGGGCAACTTTCGTGCAGATCTTCAATAGTCTGGTATATTACCTGTACAGGTATGTTTACATCTTTAGGAGTAATAAGCTCAGCAATTTTATTCGAGATTTCTTCTGTAGTAAACGGCTTATAAACGTGGCGAACCATGTTTTCTTTATGCAGTTCGTTTGTTCGCAACAACTCCTTGCATTTGCAATGCAGCTCTTCAAGAACGTTCAAACCTCGTTCTTTAATCAAGGCAACCGCAGCCCTGAAAGCAATAAAATCGCCGATCTTGCTCATGTCAATTCCATAACAATCGGGGTATCGTATCTGCGGTGCAGAAGAAACAACAATAATCTTTTTAGGTCCGAGCCTCGAAAGCATTCGAATAATACTTTCTTTAAGCGTAGTTCCCCGAACGATCGAATCATCAATTACAACTAATGTAT
>DASVST010000241.1:0-3159 GCA_036387965.1 Segetibacter sp.
TGATACTAACGTTATTATCAAACAAACAAACACTGCTGTTACACAATCTTCATCTCTCTTTGGTTGTAAAAGCGTAAGCTATAATGGAGTTACCTACACAAGCTCGACTGTGGTGAGAGATACCATAAGAACCTCACAAAATTGTGATAGTATTTATCGTATTGCCAACATCACTGTTCAGAACACAACCCCAATTACACGTACAGCAACTGTAAATGGATGTGATAGTGTGGTATTCAATTCAATCACATACAGAACCTCTACAGTAATCAGAGATACTCTTAGAACTACAATCGGATGCGATAGTGTGTATGTTGTTACGAATATAAATGTTACCACCTTCAGGCTCTCATTAACGGCAAGTGCTAACCCGGCATTTGCAGGTACAACAGTATTCTTAACGACCAGCTCAACTGTTGCTTACCAGGCATTTTCATGGCAGCCTGCACACCTGTTTCCATTACAAAAGGCATCAAACCAAAGAATAACAGCAGACTCATCAAGAACAATAAAAGTTATTGCCGAATCTAATTCAGGATGTATTGATACCGCACAATTATTCATTGAAGTAAAAGAATATACTGACTTCTTTATACCCAATGCATTTTCACCAAATGGTGATGGTAAGAATGATTTATTCCTACTAATGGGAACAACAATAAATAAGGGACGGGTGAGAGTATTTAACCAATGGGGTGAAATACTTTTTGCGACAGAGGATATAAGAAAAGGCTGGGATGGAAATTCAAAAGGAAGACCACAGCCGGTAGGTATTTATGTGTATGAAGTGCATGTAACAATGCACAATGGAACAGAAATAAAAAGGAAAGGATTTATAAATTTAATCCGTTGATGTTATGCGAATAGTATTATTTATGCTGATGATCTTGTGTGCTTCCTTTCAAGTAGTGAAGGGACAGGTAGATCCGCATTTTTCGCAATACTATGCTTATCCCCTATACCTGAACCCGGCACTTACAGCTATCTCTGATGTTGATTATCGTGCATCTGCTATTTATCGTAATCAATGGAATTCAGCAGGCAAGCCATTTTTAACCACGGGTGTTTCTGCAGATATTTCAACAGCAAAGAATTTAAATTTTGGGTTGAATTTTTTAAACCAAACTGCAGGTACCGGCGGCTACCGCTATGTTAACTCTTATATTTCTGTTGCTTACACAGGCATTCAGTTAGACGATTATGGCTTTCAAAGAATTGTATTTGGTTTGCAAGGTGGGATAATAAACAGGCGGTTCGATCCATCGAAACTTGAATTTGGTGATCAATGGAAGCCATACATCGGCTTCGATCCTGCAACGGCAACTTCCGAAACATTTAGCCGTACCTCATCAACCGCATTTGATGCCGCTGCAGGAGTAGCTTATTTTGACGGCGACCCCGAAAAGAAGGTGAATGTTTTTGCTGGCTATTCCGCTAATCATCTAACAGAGCCGGAAGATCCATTTCTTCCAGGCCAAAAATATAAACTACCACTTCGTTCAACTTTACATGCAGGTGTTAGGGTGCAGGTTAATGAAACTTTTGCTGTAGTACCTAACGCAATTTATATGATGCAGGGCAATGCTAAAGAAGCTATGATTGGTGCTTATGCAGAGTTTAGCGCAAGGGAAGACGTAGATGTAATGGCTGGTGTAAACTATCGAATAGATGATGCCGTTTCACCTTACTTCGGATTGACTTATGGAAACATGGTTCTTGGCTTTAGCTACGATGCAAATGCTTCCTCTTTAGGAAGATTAACCACCAAGCCCAATAGCTTTGAACTCTCTGTTACATTCACTGGAAAGTCCGAAAGAAATACGGGATATTTCAGGTGCCCTAAATTATAATAATAGGCATCACACCTTTTCAGTATTTTCATTTTACGTTTTGCGTTTATAATTTCAATTCTCTTCATGCTGGTTAAAACCTTTGGCAGTGCTGTTTATGGTGTTGAGGCTATTAACATTACTATTGAGGTAAATGTTAGTGAAGGCCAAGGGTACTTTCTAGTTGGTCTTCCTGATGGTGCGGTCAAAGAAAGTCAGCAGCGAATTGACAGTGCAATAAAATCGAATCAACTACGAATGCCACGAACAAAGATCGTGGTTAACATGGCTCCTGCAGATATAAAAAAGAGTGGCTCAGCCTTCGACCTTCCGATTGCTGTTGGCATTTTAGGTGCAAGTGAGCAACTTGAAAACAGCGATGCATTAAAGGATTATGTGATAATGGGTGAGTTGAGCCTTGACGGTGCGATTCAGCCAATTAAAGGAGCATTACCCATAGCTATACAGGCACGCAAAGAAGGCTTTAAAGGTTTGATTGTTCCTAAGGTAAACGCAAGAGAAGCAGGCATGGTCAATAACCTTGATGTTTATGGCGTAACACACCTTCAGGAGGTTATTGATTTTTTAAATGATGCTACAACATTGAAACCTGTTGATGTAAATACGAGAGAAGAATTCTTCAATACACAGTATGAATTTGATCTTGATTTTAGTGATGTAAAGGGGCAGGAAAATATTAAACGTGCATTGGAAATATCCGCCGCAGGCGGGCACAATGCGATACTGATCGGACCTCCAGGTGCAGGTAAAACAATGCTTGCGAAAAGATTGCCTACTGTTCTTCCGCCGCTTAGTTTACAAGAAGCATTAGAAACAACGAAGATTCATAGCGTTGCGGGAAAGCTTCCGGAAAATGCTTCATTAATTAATAAGCGACCTTTCAGAAGTCCGCATCATACTATTTCAGATGTCGCCCTCGTCGGCGGAGGCGGTGTTCCTCAACCAGGCGAAATTTCATTAGCTCATAACGGTGTTTTGTTTTTAGATGAATTGCCTGAGTTTAAAAGGACTGTTCTTGAGGTTATGCGACAGCCGATGGAAGAGAGAAGGGTTACTATATCAAGAGCAAAAGTAGCCCTTGATTTTCCCGCAAACTTTATGTTGATTGCAAGCATGAATCCCTGCCCTTGCGGTTATTATAATCATCCTGAAAAAGAATGTACTTGCCCTCCGGGAACAGTTCAAAAATACTTGAATAAAATATCAGGACCCTTACTCGACAGAATTGATTTGCATGTTGAAGTGACCCCTGTCTCTTTTAGTGAACTAAGCAATCAAACTAAAGGAGAAGCATCTTCTAAAATAAGAG